>CAMWLX010000185.1 GCA_947175225.1 uncultured Porphyromonadaceae bacterium | reverse complement strand
CTTACAAGTTCTACCAGTTCTGGCTAAATGTAGGCGATGCAGAGGCTGAAAAATACCTCAAGATCTTCACATTCCTATCCAAAGAAGAAATCGAGGCTCTTGCTGCTGAACACGCAAAAGATCCAGGTCTTCGTCCGCTTCAGAAGAAACTTGCTGAAGAAGTGACTGTGATGGTTCATGGTCGGGAGGCTTACGACGCAGCAGTTTCCGCAAGTAAGATTCTTTTCAGTAACTCAGCAGTAGAAGAACTCCACAAGCTCGACGAGCAGACTTTGCTCGATCTCTTTGAGGGAGTGCCAAGATTTGAAGTGGCACGCGCTGATATAGAAGCCGGCATCCCGGCTCTCGAATTCCTTGCAGAGAAGACTGCTGTGTTCCCATCCAAAGGGGAAGCTCGCAAGATGATCCAAGGCAATGGCGTGAGCATCAACAAAGAAAAGCTCACAGATCCAACTGCAGTCATTGGTAAAGATCATCTGCTCGGAGGTAAATACATCCTTGCCCAAAAAGGCAAAAAGAACTATTTCCTCATCACAGTGAAGGACTGATAACCCGATAACCCTATAACCCTTAAGTTGAGCGAAGCAAAACTTAAATTAAAGACATGCCTGAATTCGATATACACGGAAGCCAGACAACACCCAATGGAAGCGACCGCGACATAGAAAAAGCCCTGCGCCCGCTGAGTTTCGACGACTTTGCCGGTCAGGATAAGATTGTGGCAAACCTGCGCGTATTCGTGCAGGCTGCTCGCATGCGGGGTGAGGCTCTCGACCACACCCTGCTGCATGGTCCTCCGGGTCTCGGCAAGACTACCCTAAGTAATATAGTGGCAAATGAACTGAATGTCGGATTTAAGGTGACAAGTGGTCCTGTCCTCGACAAACCCGGTGACCTTGCCGGTATCTTGATGAGCCTTGAGCCACACGATGTGTTGTTTATCGACGAAATCCATCGTCTGCATCCCATAGTAGAGGAATACCTTTATTCAGCTATGGAAGATTACCGTATCGACATCCTCCTGGACAAAGGTCCGGGAGCGAAGTCGGTGCAACTCACCATATCTCCATTTACCCTCATCGGAGCCACTACCCGAAGCGGTCTGCTCACAGCACCACTCCGGGCACGCTTCGGGATCAACTGCCATCTCGAATACTACGACCATGAGGTGCTGAAAGGAATCGTAAAGCGTTCGGCCCGTCTTCTCAAGACATCGATCATTGAAGACGCAGCCCTTGAGATTGCCCTTCGTAGCCGTGGCACTCCCCGTATAGCAAACGCATTGCTGCGCCGAGTCCGCGACTTTGCCATGGTAATAGGGAATGGCACTATCGATCTTCCTACTGCGAAGATTGCACTTGAGGCCTTGAATATCGATACTCACGGTCTGGATGAAATCGACAACCGAATCCTGACCACAATAATCGATAAATTTGGTGGTGGACCAGTCGGACTCACCACCATTGCCACTGCTCTTGGAGAAGACAGCGGGACTATTGAAGAAGTATACGAACCCTTCCTCATCAAGGAAGGATTTCTTAAGCGTACGCCACGCGGACGAGAGGTCACAGAACTTGCTTTCCGCCATCTTGGCCGCTACCCAAAAGCGAGCGACCCTTCTCTCTTCGATTAATGCTTCCATTAATGTATAATTCATAATTCACAATGCATAATAATAAAAACTTACTAAAGCACGCGCGAAGCAGATTATTAATTGTCTTAACTCGCGCGAAGCTAATTATGAATTATGCATTATGAATTATGCATTAGTATTTATGAATTATAAAAAATGGCCGGAATAAAATCATTAGTCAAAGACACTGCTGTCTACGGACTAAGCAGCATTATAGGCAGATTCCTGAATTGGGGACTCGTGCCCTTGTATACATATGCGTTTCCTTTGGAAGAGTACGGCATAGTCAGCTATCTCTACGCCATAGTTGCTGTAGTAATCGTAGTGCTCAATTATGGTATGGAGACAGGATTTTTCCGATATGCCAGCAAGGAGAAAGACTATGAAAGAGTCTACAGCACCTCAATGGTATCGCTTGCCACGACATCTCTTCTTTTTATAGCTCTAATCAGTATCTTCTTGCATCCTATATCCGATGCTCTGACTCTTCCGCATCATGCCGATTATGTGTGGATGATGGGCTTTACAGTTGCAGTAGATGCTTTCACAAATCTTCCCTTTGCTTACTTAAGATTCAAACGTAAAGCCTGGACGTTTGCCGCAATAAAGCTTATCAACATCGGAGTAAATATCGGGCTAAATCTATTCTTCATATTGCTTTGTCCGAGAATCAATGAGTCGGCTCCACAACTTATTTCATGGTTTTATGATCCGTTGGGGGGCACATCCTTTGGTGTCGGCTGGATATTCCTTGCCAATGTCATAAGCACACTGGTAGTGCTAATATGTCTCGTGCCGCAAATGAAAGTGAAGCATCTGGTATGCGACATGAGTCTCCTTAAGAAAATGCTTGACTATTCTTGGCCTTTGCTCGTGCTTGGAGTGGCAGGAAATCTAAGCCAAGGTATGGGGCAGATTATAATTCCTTATCTCTTTCCCAACGATCCGGAAGGAGCTAAGGCTATGGTCGGCATCTATGGTGCAAACATCAAGATTGCAGTAGTGATGATGATGTTCACTCAAGCTTTCCGATATGCCTACGAGCCATTTATATTCTCCAAAGCAGCCCGACAGGGTGAAGATAAGACTCAAGCCTATTGCGACGCTATGAAATATTTCGTGATATTTGGACTTGCAATATTCTTAGGAGTAATGTATTTCCTTCCTATTTTGAAGCATTTCATTTCTCCTGCCTACTGGGAAGGCCTCAGAGTGGTGCCAATCATGATGATAGCCGACCTTTGTTTCGGAGTCTACTTCAATTTGTCGTTATGGTATAAGCTAACCGACCGCACAAAATGGGGAATGTATCTCTCGCTGCTCGGATTCATTCTTATGCTCGCTGGCAACCTTATCCTTGTCCCGGCTATCGGTACGCCAAATGGATATATAGGTTCAGCATGGGCTGCCTTGATTTCCTATTTTGGAATCATGACTGTCAGCTATCTGCTCGGCAGGAAATACTACCCGATTCCATACGAAGTGAAGAGAATAGGATGCTATACTCTTCTGGCGGCTCTGTTGTGGGGGGGTGGAAGCATCTGCGAATTCTCATATGCAATGTGGGGTACGTATATTGTGAGGACTTTGCTTTTAGTTCTTTATATTTTGATCGTTATATATTACGAAAATGTCCCTCTCCTCTCCTCGAAATTGCACCAAATCCTCCATAAAATCGATAAAACCACAAGCAAGTCATAATTTTCCTGCCAAATAAATTTGTTCTTTTACAAACAAATTATTAACTTTGCACAACAAAAATACAATATTTGCATATATGGCTTCAGAAAAGTATGACCTCTCGACCGTCAAAGGACGCCTTCTGACATATCTAAAGGAAAATCGGATACCCCAGACTGAGTTTTGCAAACGTCTTGGTGTCGCGCCTACCTATATAGGTGTGATACGCAAATCGATTCCGGCTGAGAAAATCAACCGTATTGCCACCCTATATCCAGATCTTAACCGTGACTGGCTACTCTACGGAGAGGGGGAAATGTATGTCAAAGAGACCAACGATCCCCGTAAACTCCTTCAAGAGGCAGGATATTTGGTGCCTTTGCTTCCAGTGACAGCTTTTGCAGGAAATATCACGGCATGGTCGCAGTCGGTAAAATCTAATGAATGTGAAAAGGTCATAAGCCCGGTGCAAGGGGTCGACTTCGCAATCCGTATTTCCGGCGACAGCATGGAGCCGGATTTCCACGACGGCTCGATCATACTTATCAAAAAAATAGACGACAAGGCTTTTATACCTTGGGGACATCCCATGATAGTCGACTCTTCCAACGGGGTCTTTTTCAAGGATATCTTTCCATCAAATAAAGGCAAAAAGTATATAGAGGCACAAAGCCTGAATAAAAAATACCCTCCTCTTGACATTCCACTCGATTGTGTCTACGGGCTTTATCGTGTGGTGACAATCCTCAACACCGTCTCTTCATATTGACAAATAAAATAAAACACTATAAAAAATGGCAGACTACAATCACATTGACATCGAATCGCGTTGGCAACAGTACTGGCGCGACAAAGAGGTCTTCAAGACTGAAATCAATAAAGATAAGCCGAAATATTACGTGCTTGATATGTTTCCTTACCCTTCGGGAGCAGGCCTGCATGTCGGACATCCACTCGGCTATATAGCAAGCGACATTTATTCACGCTATAAAAGGCAACAAGGCTTCAACGTGCTCCACCCGATGGGGTATGATGCATATGGCCTTCCTGCGGAACAGTATGCCATCCAGACAGGACAACATCCGGAAAAGACTACCAACGACAACATCGCCCGCTATCGTTCGCAGCTCGACAAAATCGGTTTCTCTTTCGACTGGAGCCGCGAGGTCCGCACATGCGATCCTAAATACTACAAATGGACACAATGGGCATTCATGCAGATGTTCAATCACTACTATGATACTGAACTCGGCAAAGCTCGCCCCATCTCTGAACTCGTAGCTCATCTCGAAAAGTATGGCACAGAAGGTCACCATGCTGCAGAGACAAAAGAAATCAACTTTACTGCTGATCAATGGAACGCAATGTCTGAGAAGGAACAGCGCGAGACCCTTATGAATTGGCGCATAGCATTCCAAGGAGAGACTATGGTGAACTGGTGTCCGGAACTTGGCACAGTGCTTGCCAACGATGAGGTTTCGGAAGGATTGAGCGTACGCGGAGGATTCCCCGTAGAGCAAAAACTGATGCGCCAGTGGTGTCTTCGTGTGTCAGCCTACGCTCCCCGTCTGCTCGACGATCTCAACAACCTCGCTTGGAGCGATTCTCTCAAGGAGACTCAGCGCAACTGGATAGGACGCAGTGAGGGTGCTGAAATGAGATTCCCCGTTAAAAACTCCGATATCGAACTTGAAATCTTCACCACTCGTGCTGATACAGTCTTCGGCGTCACCTTCATGGTGCTTGCCCCTGAATCGGAATATGTGAAACTTCTGACTACTCCGGAGCAAAAAGAGGCTGTTGATGCCTATCTCAACGAAGTGAAGCATAAGACTGAACGTGAGCGTCAGATCGATAAGAAAGTGACCGGTGTATTCACTGGGTCATATGCCATTAATCCGCTCAGCGGAAAAGAGATTCCAATCTGGGTTAGCGACTATGTACTTGCAGGCTACGGAACGGGTGCTATCATGGCTGTGCCGGCTCATGACTCTCGCGACTATGCTTTCGCCAAGAAGTTTAATCTCCCTATCATCCCACTTATCGAAGGTGCAGATGTATCGGAAGAAAGCTTTGATGCAAAAGAGGGTATCGTCTGCAACTCATGCGGACCCGACCTTGATCTCAATGGACTGACAGTGAAGGAGGCAATTGCGAAGACCAAGCAGCACATTTCTGAAAAAGGCATAGGCAGAGTAAAAGTAAACTACCGTCTCCGGGACGCAATTTTCTCTCGCCAGCGCTATTGGGGTGAGCCATTCCCTGTCTACTACAAAGACGGCATTGCTTATCTTATGGATGAATCTGCACTGCCCCTTCTGCTTCCGGAGGTAAGCAGCTATAAGCCTACAGCTGACGGAGAGCCGCCACTTGGACGTGCTGAAAATTGGAAGACCCCTGAAGGCTATCCAATCGAGCTCTGCACAATGCCCGGCTTTGCAGGAAGTTCAGCCTATTATCTTCGCTATATGGACCCTCACAATGATGAGGCGCTTGTAAGCAAAGAGGCTGATGAATATTGGCGCGACGTTGACCTCTATGTTGGAGGAGCTGAGCACGCTACCGGCCATTTGATCTACAGCCGATTCTGGAACAAATTCCTCTACGATCTCGGACTTGTCGTAAGCCCTGAGCCTTTCAAGAAGCTCGTCAACCAAGGTATGATACAGGGTCGCACCAACTTCGTCTACCGTATCAAAGGCACCAATACATTCGTAAGTAAGGGTCTCGCCGATCAATACGAGACAACTCCTATCCGTGTAGACGTCAACATCGTAAACAACGACATTCTCGACCGTGAAGCATTTAAAGCTTGGCGTCCTTACTTCGCGGACGCTGAGTTTATTCTTGAAGATGGCAAGTATGTGTGTGGATATGCAGTCGAAAAGATGTCAAAGTCAATGTTCAACGTTGTCAATCCCGACGTAATAGTTGAGAAATATGGTGCTGACACTTTGCGACTCTATGAGATGTTCCTCGGTCCTGTAGAGCAGTCAAAGCCTTGGGATACTAACGGCATCGATGGCGTCAACCGATTCCTTCGTAAACTTTGGAATATTTTCTCCAAACGCACTGATTCCGAACAAAGCGCAAAGGAGAAGAAGATCATGCATACCCTTATCAAGAAGGTGAGCCAGGACATAGAAAACTTCTCTTTCAACACATCAGTGGCAGCCTTCATGATCGCCGTCAATGAGCTTGGCAAACTCCCCTCAGTAAGCGCCAAGTCAATGGATGAGTTCGCTCGCCTTATTGCTCCTTTTGCTCCCCACATCGCAGAAGAATTTTGGCATGAACTCGGGCACGAAGGAAGCGTCTCCGACAGCGAGTGGCCAAAATGGGATGAAGAGGCTCTGAAAGAAGACACAGTGAAATATCCCGTGCAGTTCAACGGCAAGATGCGCTTCAATATAGAAGTTCCCGCCGGTAGCGATAAAGCAGCTGTAGAAAAGGCAGCTCTTTCTGATCCTGCTGCAGAAAAATGGCTCGAAGGAAAGACTCCGAAGAAGGTAATCGTAGTTCCTGGCCGTATCGTAAACATTGTAATCTGATTAATATTCTACATACCGTAAAGGGCATGGTCTTTCACGACTATGCCCTTTGTTGTCGCCATAAGTAATAAAGCGCGTTTTTTTTCGTTAATCATATAATAACACACGCTTTATATAGAAGTTGTTTAAACTTATTTTTTTATTAATATTTCGTCAGGTTTTCGAGCG
>CAMWLX010000184.1 GCA_947175225.1 uncultured Porphyromonadaceae bacterium | reverse complement strand
CGCTCGAAAACCTGACGAAATATTAATAAAAAAATAAGTTTAAACAACTTCAATAAATCATTAGCAATACAGCCATGATGACAACTAAAATTCCAACAAATATTTCACAGGATCTACAGCCGCTACTGAAGGCTGCTTTTGCAATGGCAGAAGAGGCCGGAGACATCCATATGCGTTATTTCCGCACTCACAATCTACAACAATCAACAAAACTTAACGACAGTGATGTCGTCACAATTGCTGACAAAGAGTCGGAGGCAGTAATTCTTAACTATATCCACACTCATTTTCCTGATCATGGTATCATATCGGAAGAATCCGGTCGCGATCATGAAGACAGGGAATGGCGTTGGGTGATCGACCCTCTTGACGGCACCACCAATTTCGCGATGGGACTGCCTCCTTTTTGTGTTTCAATCGCACTGGAGCACAATAAAGAAGCCGTAGTCGCAGTCGTATTTGCTCCATATCTCAAGGAATGCTTTTATGCCGTGAAGGGAGCCGGAGCATGGCTCAATGGCAACCCTATCCATTGTTCAGACAAAGCGGAGATGTCAAAAGCAGTTGTAGCAACCGGAATGCCCTACGACCGCAACGACAATTCCGACAACAATCTCGCAGAGATAAGCAGAATGGCATTTCGCGTCAGAGGAATCAGACGAATGGGATCCGCAGCCATCGACCTTTGCTATACAGCCGCAGGATTTTTTGATGCATATTGGGAACTGAATCTCAATAGGTGGGACGTGGCAGCCGGACAGCTTATAGCTGCCGAGGCCGGAGCCATAGTAGAATCCATACGTTCTGACCGCAATCACTCAATTCTTGCGTCGAATCCTCACCTCCTCTCTACGATGCAACAAATCCTTTCCGACAAGACAATTTAAAATAGCTAAAATTTATATGGGAAAAGACAAGAAGGAATACGTAGAGAAGAATCGGGCATGGCTATTGGAGAAAGCTCAAGAACAAGGCGTTAAGGATCTTGGTGGCGGGGTGTATTATCGTGTTATCAAGTCAGGAAATGCTGAAGGAAGAACACCTGATCGGAATAGTGTAGTGACGGCGCATTATACAGGGAAGACAATCAATGGTAAAAAGTTTGACAGTAGCCTTGGTGGAGTTGCACCGGCATTTCGTCTAAAGGATTTGATTGAAGGTTGGATTATTGCATTGCAGCAGATGCATGTTGGAGACAAGTGGGAATTATATATTCCTGCCGATAAGGGATATGGGAAATTCAGTCAGCCCGGGATTCCGGGAGGTTCCACCCTGATTTTTGAAATAGAACTGCTTGGGATAGCATAGCAAATCAACTCCTGAAGGGATTTCTACGTTATAATATTACATAACAATCAAAATTTACTACTATGGATTTTATAACAGAAAAAGACCGAATTTATGCTACCGACCCTTCGGGAAATACAATAGCTGAAGTGACGTTTCCTACAGCAGACGGAATATCAACAATCGACCATACATTTGTGGATCCTTCTCTGAGAGGAGAAGGGATCGCAGGGAAGTTAGTTAAGCTTGCCGCAGACAAGATTTTGGCTGAGGGCAACCAGATAGCTGCCACGTGTTCATACGCCGTAGCATGGTTTAAGCGTCATCCTGAATACCATTTAGTATGCTCCGGTCCGGTCGCATGCAGAATCGACCGAAGAAAATAATACTGTTTTATGGGGAAATCTTACCACACCTCCTGACTCCGGGAATAGTAACTATCTTCCCGCTATCTATCGGAAGTTGTGCCTTACGAGACTTAAGGTCAGTAGGAAATTCCGCCTGACGCATCGCAATTTGACTCTTTATATTAATGTCACTAAATTAAGATAGTTTAAGACGCTTAATGACGCGCACGGAGTGCGCTAACTACATTGCTTGACGCCGTAAATTGGTCTTAATTTAGTGACATTGCTCTTTATATATAACTTATCCATACTGTCCTAAAATTTAGGACAAAGATAACACTTTTTGTCCTAAAAAAGACACAGTTGATTTTTTTTCTAAAAAGACGTCAGCTAACGGGTTATTTCCCAGGAATCGATGTTGTTGCGTGATGAAGAGTAGTTGGCCGAGATTTTGATGACCGTCTTGTCAGAATACGCGTATGGCCGGGCATAGCCCCGGTCTTCAATCTGGGCCATGGCCTCGCCCGGGCTGCCGTCGGTCTTCAGCTCGAAGATATATATGAACCTGCGGGTACGCAGCATGACGTCCATCCGGGCGCTGCATGTCTGCTCCTCGGCACGGGGCAGGAAGCCGAGGGCTCGGAAGATTATATAGATGTTGTTCTTAAAGTAGCTCTCACGCCTGGCCATCTCAGTGTTGCCATAGGGATTCCCTTCAAGGAAGGTCTGCAGCAATTCCATGAAACGCTCAGCATCGCCGTCAACCACGGCATTCCTCATTTTTCTTATGAGGTCTTCGCATTCCCTCTCCGTACAGTCTGAATATATCGGCATAAGCGCCTTTGAGAAGCCCTCCGCCACTTCTTTATTTGGAAGCGACAGTGTATATAGTTTCCTTTCATCGTCATATCTCTTTATCGTAAGATAGCCAGCCTCAAACAGCAATGCAACAGGATTATTGAGATAAGACTCTTTAACGCTAAGTCCGCTCTCCATAGTTTCGATGCAGTCGAGATCAGGGAGCACAAAATCATCCCTTCGCATCATATTGACCAAATAAGAGGGAGTTCCCGTCTTAAACCAAAAATCCGATATCCGCTTATATTTAAGAGCGCTCAGCAGGCTGAAAGGGTTGTAAATATCAGGGCCATCCTGAGTGAAATGATAACCGTCATAGTTTTCCTTCAACATACCGAAAGCATCTTCCGCTGACACTTTCTCTTTTTTGGCTAACTCTATAATAGAGTCCGAAAGATACCCCCGAATTTCATCTTCAGACAAGCCGCATATACCGGCATACTCATCTTCAAACGAGATATCGGATAGATGATTGGCACCGCTGAAAAGGCTCGTCTGGCTGAAACGCGATATTCCAGTAACGAAAGCAAAATGGATATGGCTGTCAGCTGATTTCAACACTGAAAAGACTCCCTTCAGAGTCTGACGGTAATAGGAATTCAGATTCGGCCGGTCAAGTGTGGAAAGGAGGGGATCATCGTACTCATCTACCAGCACCACCACGGTCTGTCCCGTCTTTTGATGAGCATTAATTATCAAGTTCTCAAATCTCTGGGGAAGATCTTTTATACCGGGCATACTCCCATAAAGCACCTCATAACGCATAAAGATGCTTGAAAGCAGGTCATCAATGGAATCCTCCGATTTAGGATTGAACGAACCAAGCGAGAGCATCAACACAGGGTGAGGGGTCCAGTCAGTGTCCTCAGTGTCTATGGCAAGCCCCTTGAAAAGATCACGGTCTCCTTCAAAATAGGACTGCATTGTGCTCAACAGAAGACTCTTCCCAAACCGTCGCGGACGGCTAAGGAAGTAATATAACGGATCATCAACCAGTTTCTTTATGTACCCGGTCTTATCTACATATAAGTATCCTCCTTTTCTTATCTTTGAGAAGGTCTGTATTCCGATCGGATATCTCAATGTCTGCTCCATAATTCAACCTGCTTTTTTAATAAAACGCTTTCCTCCCCCAAAGTTAATAAAAATTCCTTACATTGCAAAATATGGCTATACAGCCTGGCGAGTGTATTTGATATTTTTTATTCGAATACCGAATAGGTAACTGTGAAGCGGATGTTCACGCATGTATATCTGCCAACCCTGCAGTCATTCCTTACAGCATATGATTAGGTAAGATATCATCTTATTTACGTTTGGATCTCCCGCAAAGGAGCAGAGGGCTCGCTGAGAGAAAAATTGTTCTCATAGATTCCTATTCTGTTATCTCTTCCGCCTCGGGACGCGGTAATATTATTCTCAACGTAGTCTCCTGTACATCGAAAAATAAAAGTATGTGAAAGTAAAAAGAACTAAACTTATCAGATTTTGCGGACATACATGGCGCGGATGGCGTTGAGGACTGCGAGGATCATCACGCCGACATCGGCGAAGATGGCAAGCCACATGTTGACGATACCAAAGATACTGAGAATGAGACATACTCCTTTGATGCCCAATGCCATTATGATGTTTTCCCAGACAATGCGGAGACATTTCCTGGAGATACGTATGGCCTTGCCTATCTTCATCGTATCATCATCCATCAGCACAACGTCGGCCGCCTCGATCGCCGCGTCCGAACCCATTGCGCCCATCGCTATGCCGAGATCAGCACGCGAGAGAACCGGAGCGTCGTTGATTCCGTCGCCTACAAACGCTACCTTTCCATCACCATTGGAGGCATTTAGGATACCCTCGAGTCTCGATACCTTGTCAGCCGGTAGCAACTGGCTGTGAACCTCGTCTATTCCAAGAAGCGCTGCCGTCTGCTCGGCAACTACCTTCGCGTCACCGGTCAACATGACAGTATGGGTTACTCCTGAGCGGTAAAGGTCGGCTATAGCCTTGGCGGAAGTCGCTTTCACTACATCGCCAAGGACTATGTGTCCGGCATACCTGCCATCGATGGCAATATGTACGATAGTGCCCGCTGTATGACAGTGACATGGCTCGACACCCACACTTATCATCAGTTTTTCATTACCAACGGCAATTGCCTTGCCGTCAATGACGGCTGTGATTCCCTGCCCGCTGATTTCCTTCAGGTCATTCATCCGGGTCCGGTCTATACTATGACCGTAAGCCTTCATCAGCGACTTGGCGATAGGATGCGATGAGTAGGACTCAGCGATGGCAGCATATTCAAGGATCTGCGTCTTTCGCTCTTCAAGGTCTTTATCATCCCTGTCGTGCAGGGCATTGACCTCAAACACTCCTTCGGTCAATGTCCCGGTTTTGTCGAACACCACTGTCTTCACCTTCGAAAGAGTTTCAAGTATATTCGCACCCTTGACGAGGATTCCCTCCCGGCTCGCTCCGCCGATTCCGGCGAAGAAAGAGAGCGGAATACTGACCACTAACGCGCAAGGACAACTTATCACGAGAAATACCAACGCGCGATATACCCATGTCTCGAAAGTAGCGAAGTCAAACGGAGCTCCTTTGAACAGAATCATGAACAGCGGAGGGAGAAGCGCAAGCGCCAACGCACCGTAGCATACCGCCGGGGTATAGATCCTGGCAAACTTGGCAATGAAGTTTTCGGATTTCGATTTCCTTGATGCCGAGTCCTCTACCAGTTCAAGGATCTTCGAGACAGTCGAATCTCCGAAATCTTTCGTTGTCCTTACCTTAATAAGTCCCGACATGTTTATGCTTCCGCTGATCACCTCATCTCCCTCTCCTACCTCCCTTGGCAACGACTCACCAGTCAGCGCCGAGGTATTAAGGGATGATTCACCGGACACCACGACACCATCGATGGGTATCTTCTCGCCGGGCTGCACCATGATAGTCTGTCCGACCGCCACATCGTCAGGATCGACCCTTACGATCTTCCCGTCTTCCTCTATATTGGCATAGTCAGGACGGATATCCATCAATGCCGCTATATTCCGTCGGCTCTTTCCTACCGCGTAGCTCTGGAAGAACTCCCCTATCTGGTAGAAGAGCATTACGGCTATCGCCTCGAGATAGTCTCCGCTTTTCTCATAGATTGCCAACGCAAAAGCCCCGACAGTAGCAACAGCCATAAGGAAGTTTTCATCAAAGACCCTTCCGTTGACAATCCCTTTCCATGCCTTTAGCAGTATATCGTAGCCGATTATCAGATATACCACGAAATACGCCACAAGCCGTAGCCATCCCTCCAGAAGTATGAACTGCAGAGCGACCGTCAAGACAATGGCTATGACGATGCGCACGAGCATTTTGCGTTGTTTCCTATTCATAATTAAAGTATTTCGAAATCAGATTCTACTTTCTTCGCCCTTTTGAGGACGTTAGCCATCACTTCATTCTCGTCAGCTCCATCCTCAAACGTAACCTTCATCTTCTGAGTCATGAAGGAAATCGAGAGATCCTTTACTCCTTCCACCTTCTTGGCGGCTTCTTCCACGAGGTTTGCACAGTTGGCGCAATCCACCTCAATCTTAAATGTCTTGCTCATATTATTATGTTTTTTGTTTTTTCTTGTTTGCGACAGCAAAGTTACTACATTTGCAATGCAAACCAGTTGCAAACATCGGGCTATGCAGAAAATTCGCCCTTCATAATCGAGGTGCATGAAAAATTTATTAACTTTGCAGAAAAACCTGAACATGACCCATACAGACTTCGAAAATATATTAATCGGCAAAGGCATCAAACCGACGGCAAACAGGATACTTGTCTTGAAGGAACTGATGAGGAATTCCCATCCGGTAAACCTTGCAGATCTGGAAATCACCTTAGCTCCCATGGACAAGGGGAGCATCTTCCGGGTGCTCCAGCTATTTTCCGAGAAGGAGATCATCCATGTGATCGAAGACGGCAGCCGCTCGCTGAAATATGAATTATGCACTGCAGAGCATCATCACACAGCAACGGACCAGCATCCGCATTTCTTCTGCGAGAAATGTGGCGACCTGTATTGCCTTGACAGCATATCCCTGCCTGACCTAAAGCTTCCCGAAGCTTTCACAGTGAAATCAATCAACTTTATGATAAAGGGAATTTGTCCGAAATGTGGGAATTAAAATTATAGTTGTGTATGGAATCTTCACCACTTATTTCCTAAACGAAATAGCGTTCGGGTAAATATGCAGCAAATGCATATTGAGAATAATTAGGGAAGAATTAGGGAGGTGTCATGGCAGTGAGAGGATTTGGTTTCGGCATCTGAATTTTCGGACTTACACAAATCTCTCGATATTTCAATATAGTGCAAAGGATTTTTGATTGAAAGTCGTGCGAATCTTTTAGAGCAAGAACCTTTCTCTTTTATATTTGTTTTAATATTGTAATTAATACTCTCTAATGTTTCTATGAAGGGTTAATTCTTATCATATAAAATTCAATATGTTAGTCAAGGATAACGACACTATTAATGAAATTAATAG
>CAMWLX010000183.1 GCA_947175225.1 uncultured Porphyromonadaceae bacterium | reverse complement strand
TAAATTTGTATTCATGAAACTGAGCGAAAACAGTGTGCGCGACCATGAATCCGTTATATTCAGTTGCTTTATGCCGGGCGAAAACCTTCAGGAGCACCGTCTGGCAAATCATTCCCTTATTCTCGTCTGTGAAGGTGAGATAGATATTGTGGATAATGAGCGGAACTTTACCGTAAAAAAGGGAGAGTATCTGTTTTTGAAGCGCGATTGCCAAATAAGAATACACAAGCATTCTGCCGGTGATAAACCTTATCGTGCTATGAGTATAAGGTTCAGACGTCCGGCATTGCGCAATTATTTCCGACATATCAACCATACCAGTCTCCCGGTGGAGGTCAAACGCCTTGATTCATCTGCTATAAAGATTGATTCCAATCTTTATCTTGACAGCCTCTTTGCATCCCTTCGTCCATTCCTTGATAATAAAGTTGAGCCGTCACAGGAATTTCTTGACATGAAGTTTACTGAGGCCTTAGGGTGTGTACTGCAGATTGATCCGGCATTCTATCCAACACTGTTTGATTTTAACGAGGAATGGAAGATAGATCTGCTCAAATTCATGGAGGAGCATTTCACTGAGGATATGAGTATAGAGGAATTCGCTACATATACAGGTCGGTCGCTTGCAACTTTCAAACGGGATTTCGCCAGACTCTCACCACTTACTCCACAGAAATGGCTTATCGAACGACGTCTTGAGAAAGCCGCCGACCTACTCTCAAATGGCACCAGTGTAACCGATACCTACATTCAAGTCGGGTTCCGCAATCGTTCACACTTCACGAAACTTTTTACCGCCAAGTACAAGTGTCCACCCTCTTTGTGGAAGCAAAAATTTAAAGCGGATAGCTCGTCCCTATCAACAGCGTGATACAAGATATAAGGCAGACTGTTGTAGAACCAAGTGTTTATGGAGTTGCTTCGTCGCGGATATATTCCCGGCAAAACACTGTTCTACTACCGAACACGCAACGACAAAGCTATTCTATGAAGAATGGGATTTACCTAAATCCGAAGTTGCAGCGACATGGGACAACAATGGCAATATCGAGATCGGTAATGATGTCTGGATCGGTTTTGGGCAACATTGAAAACTTGAAGAAATTGCCTTTGCAAAAGGATTGAACCCTTCTGCAGTTTATGACGTTGGAAAGATATGAGAACACAGGAATTACTTGATTTAACCGGCATGGTAGCGATAGTCACGGGTGCCGGTGATGGAATAGGCGCCGGATGCGCCGAGATTCTTGCCGCTGCAGGCGCCAAGGTCGTAGTCAGCAACCGTACTCTTGCCAAAGCGGAAAACATAGTGTCCGCTATAAAGGCAGCCGGAGGCGAGGCCGTGGCTTGCGCCTGCAATGTGCTTGTCGATGAAGACCTGGTAGCGCTTGTCGACTTCACTTTGAATACATACGGAAAGATAAACATCCTTGTCAACAATGCCGGAGGAGGCGGAGGTGGCACAGAGAGCCCATTCAATATAGACCGAGCATACGTGGAAAGGATATATTCCATGAATGTTTTCGCCCCTTGGCGTCTCTGCCAGCTTGCCACTCCACACATGCAGAAAGCCGGATACGGAAGCATCGTCAACATATCGTCTATGAGCAGTATCAACCATAGTCCCGGCATAGCCATTTACGCCTCAACAAAGGCTGCCCTCAACCATATGTCTGCCAACTTAGCTCACGATTTCGGTCCTATGGGAATCCGTATTAATTGTGTAGGTCCTGGTGCGACACGCACAGCCGCGCTCGCTGGAGTAATGACTCCCGAGATAGAGGCCCGTATGCTGGCACACACTCCGATCCATCGTCTTGGAGAGGTGTCAGATATAGCGAAGGCAGTACTTTTCTTTGCCTCCCCAATGTCTTCATGGATCTCAGGTCAGACTCTTATGGTCAACGGAGGTGGAGTCCAGACCCTCGATTGAAGATTTCAAAAAAGCTTCGGAATACTCTACAAATGATAGTAGATAGGATATATCGACTATCACGCTAAAAAAATTTTGACTCAGTATAGCAAATAGATTAAACTTTTGAAGCCGGATGCTTGTTAAGCATAAAAACACTTACCCTTAATTCCACTAAACTATGAAAAAGACAATCATCCTTCTCAGCCTCATCTTCGCTGCTATGTCAGCCAATGCCGACATAAAGGAAAGCCTTATGACCCTTTTGCGCAATCATGCACAGACCCATCAGACTGTAAAAAAGCAACAACCCTACAAAATGGGCCAGCAGAAGCAAGACTCAATCGTAAACTCTGTCTCCGGTCTTTATTCCAAAGGCAAAATATCCGCCGACAGTGTCGTCAGCCTCGCTCTCTATCATAAGACAGGAAGTCCTGAAGTCTCTGAAAAACTCTTGAAGTCAGTAGTGTCTGAAAGTGATCTGCGGAGCGTCACAGAACTTGGGGTGCTATATGCACTTACTCCCCAGTTCAGCAGCAAGGCAGCAGAAGGAGAGAAATTGCTTCAAGCCGCAGCCAATGCCGGATATAAGGATGCAAATGCCTATCTCGGACTTTATTACTACAATAAAAATGACTTCAAAAAAGCAAAGTCATACTTCGAGAAATGCAATCCATTGGAATTCGGATTCGGGAACATGGCATTAGGTGCTATGTATCTCCAAGGCAGAGGCGTTAAGACGGATATCCCCACGGCAAGGGAATATTTCCACAAGAGTGCCCTTCAGGGTTATCCACGAGGAGCAAGCATGTATGGACATAATCTACGCGCAAGCGGTGGGGGTTCGATCGACTATCCGGAAGCTTTCTTCTGGCTCTATATAGCCGGTGATCTCGGCGACGACACGGCACGTGCCACTCTCGGACGCACCCTTAATGGTGAAAGCTTCGGCGAAGGGGAAGCTGCAGAAGACGGTGAACTCGCACTATACTGGATCTCAACCGTCAACAGTATGCAGAATATGAAGAATGAGCCCGTCTATAAGGATGGTTTCCTCAAAGGTCTCAAAGCAAAGGAGACTGCCGCAGAAAAAGGTGATGATTGGGCTCGGTTATACCTCGGGAGCATGAACTTCAACGGAGATTACCTGAATCAGAATTACGCACAGGCGCTACACTACTATGAACCGATAGCACGCGACGGCAAACTCCCCAAGACAGTTCTGGCACTTGTCAATTCCAGACTTGCATATATGTATAAGAACGGAAAGGGAACAAAGGCAGATGCAGCAAAAGCTGCCCAATATGCCAAAGCTGCCGCTCAATACGGAAGTCTCGGTGCTTACAAAGCAACTGAGCACCTGAAATAATAAATTCAACTTTCGGAAGCGGAAGCTGAGTAAAAAAATGGGAGAGTCGCTACGACCCGCCCATATTTTCTTCTATCAGATTAAGCATTTTTATAGTTGCCTTGATTGCCGCTTCTGTCTGGTCGGCATCAAGGCCACGTGTGCGATATATCCGGTCGTTCCATTCCCAGGTGATGACCGTCTGCACAAGGGCATCAGTGCGTCCACCGGGGGGAATTGAGACAGCATAATTGGCAAGATGAGGGAAGCGACGCCCAAGCTTCTCCTTATATAGCTGTTTTAAAGCTTTCACAAAGGCATCGTATTGTCCATTACCGGAAGCCCTCACCTCATGCGTCTCTCCATTAATCTCTATCTTCAAGGCTGCCATAGGTTTCAACCCATATGCAGTGCTCACCATATAGCTTAGCAATTTCACATGCTCAGCTTGCGACACACTGTTAAGCACATCCGACACTATATATGGCAGATCTTCCTGTGTGACTACCTCTTTCTTATCGCCAAGCTCAATGATACGCTCCGTCACTCTCCGTGTCTGTTCAGATGTGAGTTCCAGCCCAAGTTCCTCAAGATTCTTAAGGATATTAGCCTTTCCACTATTCTTGCCAAGGGCATACTCACGCTTTCTGCCAAAGCGTTCGGGAAGCAAATCATTGCAGTAAAGATTTGCCTTGTTGTCGCCATCGGCATGCACGCCAGCCACTTGGGTAAAAACGCTGTCGCCCGTGATCGGACGATTGGGCGGTATAGCTATGCCGGAATAATTCTCCACCATTCGGCTGACATCATTGAGTCGCTCCTCCTTGATGTTGGTGTGCGCATTAAACTGATCTTTCAGAATAGCCTGCACGCTTGCAAGCGGAGCATTTCCGGCTCTCTCGCCAAGACCGTTTACAGAGGTATGAATTCCTTTACACCCTCCAAGCACAGCAGCCAACACATTTGATATAGCGAGGTCATAGTCGTTGTGGGCATGGAAATCAAAATGCACTCCGGGATAAAGCTTAACCATCTTTCGCATGAACAGCAGCAACTCCAACGGGTTGAGGATGCCGAGAGTGTCAGGAAGCATAAAGCGCTTTATGCCGCAGTCTTTAAGGGCATCCATCATCGCAAACACATAATCCGGCGAGTTCTTTATGCCATTGCTCCAATCCTCGAGATACACATTCACACTTATGCCCATCTCTAGAGCCATACGAATATTTCTCCGGATATCTTCGAAATGCTCCTCTGGAGTTTTCTTCAGCTGGTTGCGACAATGGTTTTCCGAACCCTTACATAGAAGGTTGATATTGACGCATCCGCAATCGTTGATCCAATTGAGTGAAGTCCCATCGTCGACAAAACCTAACACTTCTATTCGGTGCAGGAATCCCGACTGACGAGCCCACTTGCATATTCTCGTGACGGCATCCTTCTCCCCTTCCGACACTCGTGCAGATGCAACTTCAATCCGGTCTACATTCAGGTCATTAAGCAGAGCACGGGCCACCATCAATTTCTCATGAGGCACAAAACTCACGCCTGAAGTCTGCTCCCCATCGCGAAGCGTGGTGTCCATAATTTCGACACTCACGGAGTGTCCATTCAGCCCTTGTTTTTCAGTGGGAGCCGTCACGCCTTAGCCGCCTCCTCCCAAGCTTCTGTCTTATCCTTATTTTCAAGTAAGAAATCGATGTCGTCAAGAGCATTCATAAGGCAATATTTCTTATAGCCATTTATCTCAAACTTCTCGCTCTCTCCAGTCGCCTTGTTGGTCACTTTCTGATTAGGCAGATCCACTTCTACCTCAGTCTTAGGATTCTTATCTATCGAATCAAAAAGATTTGCCAAGAATGATTCGCTGACCACTACCGGGAGCACGAAATTATTAAGCTCATTGTTTTTGTGAATGTCGGCAAAAAAACTGCTGATCACCACTCTAAAGCCATATCCTGCGATGGCCCACGCAGCATGCTCGCGGCTCGATCCGCTGCCAAAGTTCTTTCCTGCTACGAGAATCTCTCCGCTATATTTAGGATCATTAAGCACAAAATCCTTATTTATAGAGCCGTCAGAATTGTATCGCCAATCGCGGAAAAGATTTTCTCCAAAGAAGCTTTCCTCTCGAGTGGTAGCTTTGAGGAAGCGGGCTGGAATTATCTGGTCAGTGTCAACATTTTCTAATGGAAGTGGCACACATGTGCTTGTTATGATATCGAATTTCTGTTTCATATCTTTATATTCAAATTTTGCAAACAAAATTTGAGGGTTATAAGGTTATGGGGTTATAGAGTTCTCGGATCTGTGATTACTCCGGTCACGGCGGCTGCCGCTGCCACAAGAGGACTTGCAAGCACTGTACGCGCACCGGGTCCCTGCCGACCCTCAAAATTTCGGTTGGAAGTCGACACCGCAAGTTTTCCGGCAGGAATTTTGTCATCGTTCATGGCAAGACAAGCGGAGCAACCCGGTTGACGGATCTCAAAACCGGCCTCCTCAAGCACTTTGTCAAGCCCCTCCTCTTTAATCTGGTCATAGACCATCCAGCTTCCGGGTACGAGCCAAGCCGTGACAGTTTCGGCTTTCTTCCTCCCTTTTGCAATAGATGCAAATGCCCTGAAATCTTCAATCCTTCCGTTGGTGCATGCTCCAAGGAATACATAATCCACCGGAGTGCCCAAAAGTTTCTGACCCGGCTTAAATCCCATATAGTCAAGGCTCTTTAGATAAGATGCCTTTCCTGCTTCCGGCACAGTATCAAGAGTCGGAATCGTCTGTGTAATTCCAATTCCCATTCCGGGATTAGTACCATAGGTGACAAACGGTTCGATATCCTCAGCATTGAATGTCAATTCCTTGTCAAAGACAGCATCATCTCCACTCTTCAAAGTCTTCCAATATTCAACTGCCTTATCCCATTCTTCTCCTTTTGGGGCATATTCGCGTCCCTTTATATACTCGAAAGTCACTTCGTCTGGTGCTATGAAACCTCCTCGTGCCCCCATCTCGATAGAAAGGTTGCATAGTGTAAGGCGACCTTCCATAGTCAGGTTGCGCACTGCCTCACCAGCATATTCCACAAAATAACCGGTAGCGCCGGAAGTAGTAAGCTTCGACATCAGATAGAGAGCCACATCCTTTGCCGTCACATCTTTGCTTAACTTCCCTTCAATATTTATCCTCATTGATTTCGGTTTCTGCTGAAGTATACACTGAGCTGCCAGCACCATCTCAACTTCTGAAGTACCAATACCAAAAGCTACCGCACCCATAGCTCCGTGAGTGGAAGTATGGGAGTCGCCACATACGATTGTCATTCCCGGCAGAGAAAGACCACGTTCAGGTCCTACTACGTGGATGATGCCATTCTTAGGATTCATCATCCCGAAGTGTTCAAGACCAAAATCCTTCGCGTTTTGTGCAAGTGTATCCACTTGCGTCTTACTGACCGGGTCTTCTATCGGCTTGTTCTGGTCGTGCGTCGGAGTATTATGATCAGGCATACAGAAGATATTTCCCGGACGGAAACATTTTATGCCTCTTCTGCGCATTCCTTCAAATGCCTGCGGACTTGTCACCTCGTGGCAGTAGAGGCGATCTATATAGAGCTGCTCGGGACCATCCTCCACATGCTGCACCACATGCCGATCCCAAATCTTATCAAAAAGAGTGTTAGCCATATCTTTTATTCCTTTAAATATATTTACCCATTGAAACCTTTTTTGCTCTTTACAAAAGAGGATTCTTCAATATTTGTGCAAAATTACACTA
>CAMWLX010000182.1 GCA_947175225.1 uncultured Porphyromonadaceae bacterium | reverse complement strand
TACTTAAATAACAATAAAATAATTTTTACACCGTTAAACTTTTTCACTTGACATTAAACGATATTTTTTCTATTTTTGTAAAAAATATTTGAACATAATCCATTTTGAATTCAATATAAACTTATCCATGAGATTACAAAACATATAATTATTAACCTAAACAAACAGAGATGAAAAAAAACATTATTTTATTGCTATTGACGGTCGTTATGACGACATCTGCATTCGGTGAGCGCACACGCCTCCATATGCAAACACATCAAACGGGAGTCTCTGATCAACTGACCGAGGAAGACAGAAACCCCATTAATATTCCAATTATAGTCTTCTACGACTCCGACACTAAGATCCTTGAAGTCTGGTGCGACAACGACAACATCCAAGGGGAAGTGTATGTATATGATGAGGCAGGCACATTGGAAGTCTACTCTCCTTATATGAATGTGTGCCTAACTCTTACAACATCGAACTATCATTCCATCTTAATGAAAGGAGATGGGTGGGAAGCTGAAGGATACTTCTGATAGTCCGCCCTATATTATTTCTGTAAAAAAACTAAATTGCAGCATTATGAAGAAGAATACATTCGAAAAACGTTTTGGGATTCTGTCTCCAATTAGGGAGATAAATGCAAACAGACATTCAAAGCCTCACCCCAAACACTTTTTTACCTCTCAATACTATGTATTGATATCATTATCCATATTTATGATAATATTGTCAGGTTGCGAAGAAAACGAATTTGACAAAACTCTACAATCCACAGAAGAATACCGCTCAGATAATCAAACATCAACTCGAAGCAATGATAATGGCTTTTGGGAATCCTGGGATTACATAACAATCAACAATGGAACGAAAGTCTTTACTCCCTGGAATACAAATTGCTCATCATCAATTCCAGTTGATATAGCCACGGATATTAAATATGAAGATGGTTGGGATATTATATTTCCATTGACTGAAGAAGAAATGATACAAAATGGCGAAAGAGATTCTCCATATTTGATTTTTCATAACAGATATACTGGCATTCTTAAAGGATTCAGTTATCTCTTATATACGTTCTTTCCAAACAACAACGGAATTTGGCAAATAGACTCAAGTAGCCCTACTTCTCTTTTTGCTTTTCAAAATACACCAATATCAAAGATTTCTGAAAAGACACAAAACACTTACTTTGTAAATAATCTCACAACCAATGTCACTCGCGGATTCACTCAAGGTTGGAACTGTTTTCAATTAGAATTAGCTTATGATCCAACTCAAAATGGCAAATTAACTATTACCACATTCGCCCTAAATAAGGCTCAGATATCTTTAAGTGGCAGTCTTAATACTGAAACTAATGGATACATTACTACATCTGATAATAAAAACAATTATAGTGGCGGTTTTGCTAAATTAGCAGGAAATGAAGCAAAAAAATGGATTGCAAAACAAATTGAGAATCAAATTATTTCCTCTGTTGTTTCGGAAGCAGTCGGTGCAATAGTTTCCGGAGGAGTTGGAAAAATAATTGGAGCCTTGACTGGTATATTTAAAAAAAATGACGAATCTTCTGCGAAATCTTTACAACTAACAACAAATGGAACTATTTCACTTGAAGGAGATTTAGAATTTAGAGCTACCATAGGGATTAATTCTTTTACCTTAGATATCAATCCAAACAGGATTGGCTATTTAGGAGTCTGGGGACTAAAGGAAGAACCTACCCTTTTATTTTCTCCTTATGCAGTTCTAAAATCACCACAGGAGTATTCAACCGGTTACTCAAGAGAATATCGAGTAACTATCGCAAATGCTTCACAACGCGCTTCTGTAGCAATTAATCCCAAAGCTACAAAAAATGTTAAATCTACGAAAATTACTACTGACTACTATCAGGCTGATAAATATACACGAAGAAACACATTAGGTAGATATGGATCTTATGCAAGAGACCCTCAAAAACAGAAAAAGGTTTATAATAAACCATTCGATTTAAAAGAAAATGAAATAGATGCATTTGGGAATTTATATTCCCCGAATTACTATATTATAGCAGATGTACCGTTCTTGGGCAACGAAAATGAGTATCTTTCAATAGACCAGTTTGAAGCGCCAATGGAAGTCTTTATTCCAAATGTTCCTAATGGGCCACAAGGTGCAAGACCGGATCTTACCTATAATTCCAGCTTCGTTGCATCTGTAGGTATTGTTATTACACTCCCGGATGGTACAGAAGCTCATTCATATCATCAGTGTATCCCTAAAATAGACTGGAATCTAAGTGAATACAACAATGGTCTATATTGGTACTTATATCCATGCGAGCCGGTGACTCAGTTAAATAGTGGAATCAACTTACGACCATTGAACGGACTGGATAGACAACTCATTCAATTAGATAATCAGATCAATGGACCGAAGAAATGAAAACGTATATGAGTATATGTAAAATCATGAAGGATTCTTCACGGATATGGATAGGAATGTTGTTGACTTTCATTATTTGCAGCTGCCATTCTGAAGACACTGACACGCTTCCTTTGCCACAATTGACTGACGAAGACTGTAAGGAAGCTACAGCAGCAGTATTCCTGAATGGTGAACGCCTTGCTGATGCATCCGTCTTCTTTACCAAAGAGCCTGAATCAGGCTCTTTTAGAATGGAACTTTCCGGAGTGCATCCTGCCGATAAGATTGAATTGGAAGTAGCGACAACGCGTAGTGACGGCGGCTTCATTCTGTTTGAAGGGGAACATATCGTTGACAATCTTCGCCATATGAAAATAGACGGATTCTACAGACCATACTCTCCATTGGTCAGAGTCAACATCTCATATATGGTGCCCGATGAAATAACATCAAAAACATATACTATTCCGTTTGAAGAAAATAGTGGCATTTGCTTTCAGAAGTATTCCAACTTTGAGACGAGTTCAGAGGCTGACAGCCTCAGATTCATCTGCAATCGAATCAACTCGGAACTCTCAAAACATCTCAAATCGATTGCTATTAGTTTTGAATCGGATGGCAGGATGACATTTGAATATACTAATTCAAAACAAGAAAAATCCAAACAGTCTTTCCGCTACTGGATCAGCAAACAAGCTTGGAGCGGCGACAATATAATTCATATCGAGCAACCGGACCTTTTCTACAACTTCCTGCTCAACGCCATGATTCCTGATGAAAACAAAACGCTTGGAAATTTCCCATACATTGCAAAAGATTCTACCGCTACACTCTTTATCCATGAATATCATAATTACGAGTTTTCCAAATCAATAGTCCTTGCAGGAGACATACATCAGAAGATATATTCATATCTCTACAACTTTCTGCTGACCGACGGAACTTGGACTGATGAAGAAAAGGCATGCTTCCGACTTATGGTAAGGAAAACAGACTATTTTTGCCGCGCTTTGCCGGAAGTGTACCAAGCATACACCTGGGCCTTCGTCGCGAAACGGCCTTAAGAAAATCCTTCCACTAAAGATAAATCCACATTGGCGAGCAAAATTGATCAGCAATGTGGATTTAATTTTGAAGTTTTTCTTTGGAGATATGGAAAATCTTCGTTATATTTGCGATAAGAATGAGAGCATAGACTATCCTAAATACCCTGCCGTGAAAAATATCAGGGTCTATGCATAGGAGAGTTAAGATAAGAATTCAAACTAACAACCTAATTTATAAGACAATGAAAAAGATTCTTACAATGGCTATAGTGGCTCTCGCCATGGCGTTCGGAGCTAAAGCTCAAGAAAGTTATGCTCCCGAAAAGGGAGACTTCGCAGTTGAAATCCAAGTCAACCCATTCTCAAACAATTTCACCACATTCAAGCTCGACGCGCTTCAGGGGCGCTATTTCTTCAACTCAAAGGATGCCCTCAGCTTCGGAGTCGGCTTCGGAATCGACTCCAAGAAAGACAACGACGACTCACCGCAGGAAGACCTTTGGACCAAGACAACTAATTCCAATTTATCAATTAACCTGGGATATGAAAAGCATTTCTTCAACTACAAACGAGTAGACCTCTATGCCGGCGCAGGCCTCGGCTTTAAGCTGAACCGAATAAAGGAAACCCAGAATTTAGGCAACGACCGTAAGACCATCACATCAAATTCCGGCGACAGTTACAACGAATTGGTTGCCAAAGCATTCACAGGAATTGACTTCTATGTCTACAAGGGACTATATGTCGGCGCAGAGTTCGGCGTCAAGATAGGCGTCAAGTATTTCCCGGGCCAGACTGTAAAAGGCGGCTATCACAATGGCGGCTGGCAATCCGGCTGGGACAATAACTATGAGGTGTCTAAGGCTCCAAGTTCAACTTCGTTCGTACTCGCCACATACGCTGAGCCGTCGCTCCGCCTTGGATGGAAATTCTAACCTTGTAGGATAAGAATCCGCATTGCAGATTTGCTCTGCCATGCGGATTCTTCTTTATTCTTTCTTCTTTGTATTTATTCTATCTTCCAGCTTTCGATGCATCGCTGCCCGGATGAGAAGTTGACACCTATCTTGAAGAGCTTGCGGCCATCTATTGAGAATTGGAGAGGATAAGCCTTCTCTTCTATCTGGCGAAGAGCTTCCTCAGGAGAGCAGTCGTATTTCAGCTCGATTACGTAGACATACTCCGGGGTCTCAATCAGAAGGTCGATGCGGCCGTCGGATGTATGCACCTCAGCCTTGGCATCAATCCCTATGAGTGTCACAAGTATGTAGAAGGCATTGTGAAAATTGTTTTCATTATCCATCTTCAGATCATACGGTATTCCGGCAAAATATGCCTGCAGACTCTTCATCATCTTCTCCGGCTTGCCTTTGTTAACTCCCTTGATGATGCCGTCTATTACGCTTTTGACCGTACCGCTCTTTGGCTTTATGTAGACCTGCAACAGGTTTTTGAAAAGACCTTTCCGGACTTCTTCGTTCGGCACTTTCAGACGTACGGTATTGCTGTCTATATCATAGTCGGCGATAGTCAGATAGCCTGCCTGATATAGGAGAGCAGTGGGATCTGCATTGAGCAGATCGAGTCCGGCAAGATCATCAAGGTCCCAATCCGCACTGAGAGTCTCCTCTATGTCTATATCGGCATCACGCAAAGCCTCTGCCACTACAGTGGCGGTTCCTGTGGAGTTCCAATATGTTCCGATTCGGCTTTCATCCATTGCGCTGAGCACAGACCAGGGATTGTAGATGTCGCTGCCCTCAGGGGCAAACCGATAGCCATCGTAATTCTGTTTCAGCAATTCCAACATACGGTCGTATCCGACATTTCGCTTTGCAGCCAACAGCTCTATTCCTTGCCTGAATTTTTCGAGAAGTTGCTGCTCTGTAATTCCGCATATATCAGCAAACTCATTGGAGAATGTAATATCCTTGAGATTGTTGAGGTCGGAGAATACGCTCAGTTTGCTGAAGCGGCTTATTCCTGTCAGGAATACAAGCCTTATGTGCTCTGCAGAGCTTTTGAAATTGGAGTAGATGCTTGCAAGCTTTGAGCGGTAATGCTCGAAATTGTCTGTTTTGCTGAGATTCCCTGTGAGTGGCTTGTCGTATTCATCTACGAGAATCACTACCTGTTTCCCGGTCTTCTCATGGGCTGTCTTTATAATGTTACGGAAGCGGGTGGACAGGGTATCAGCCTTCTCCTTTACATCGTATTTTACCTCCCACTCACGGAATAGATTGTCAAGGACTCCGTCGAGGATTCCTTGTTCGGCATATCTGTCGGTGTTCAGGTCAAGGCGAAGAACAGGATATGGCTCCCAGTCCCAGTCTGCCGAGTCGATATAAAGCCCCTTGAATAGATCCCTTCGCCCCTCGAAGAAATACCTTAGAGTAGACAAGAAGAGGCTCTTGCCGAAGCGTCGCGGACGTGCCAGAAAGTAATATTTGGATTTGCTTTTAGCTATCTTTTCCACAAAGAGAGTCTTGTCAACGTAAATGGCATTGTCTTCGCGCAGAGTCTTGAAATCTTGCTGACCTATTGGATAAATGTCTTTTCCTTCCATAATTCTCCGATTTTCTACAAAATTAATGTTTTTTCCAATACTTTGCAAATTTTGTAACTACTCAGGTCTGGAATTTGGCAGAATAAAGGCTCACACAGAGGGCACACAGAGGGAAATCAAAAAATATATTCTGATTGACATGACAATGTCAGTTTAGAGAGGATCAGTTTACTTGGACGGGGATGCCGGTCGCTTCCTCAATTCGCTTGCCTATGGCTGTGAGTTCCTCTTTTTCGACTTTCACGAGGTTTTCTTCGGGAGTGGAGCGGTCGAGACTGTAGATCATGATCTCACGAGGGTTTATGCGCTTATATGCGGAGATTAGAGCTTGTATCTCTTCATCTGTAGTATTGTCGACAGGCGTGCCGTCGTGTGTGCCGCGCAGAATCATGGTCTGGATTATGCCGGTGCCTTCGAATTGGCGCAGGGCATCAATTACTTTTTCTACTGTGAAATCCTTTGAATTGGGACGATCTATAAGGCGCATGGTAGTCTCAATGGCAGAGTCAAGCTTGAGGATGTTATTGTCGGCTTTTTTCAGGGCTTCTGCCACTTCAGGCTTAAAGATCATAGTAGAATTTGTGAGGACAGAGACTTTGGCGTCGGGATAAAATTTGTCTCTAAGAAGGAGGGTATCTTCAATTATGTGTGGAAAATCGGGATGGAGAGTAGGTTCTCCGTTGCCTGAAAATGTGATTACATCAAGGGGGTCTCCGTTGGCATACATCCCGGTCAGTTTTGTCTCAAGTTGAGAACGGACTTGGTCGCGGAGTGGAAGCCCCGTGGTGCCTTTGCCTTGTGAGTTGAAACCTGCCTCGCAGTAAAGGCAATCGAAAGAACATACCTTGCCATCATCAGGCATAAGGTTGACGCCAAGCGACACGCCAAGACGGCGACTATGAATCGGTCCGAAGATCGAAGAATGAAACAGCACAGTCTGATCTTTTCCCATAATTTTAAAAATTATGGAGGTCACGATATGTGACCTCCAAAGTAGTACCTCCGAGGGGAATCGAACCCCTATCTAAAGTTTAGGAAACTTCTATTCTAT
>CAMWLX010000181.1 GCA_947175225.1 uncultured Porphyromonadaceae bacterium | reverse complement strand
TCTTTGCAATCATAATTTTTAACCGACAGACATGAAGAACCGTAACTACCTACTTGCAGCAGTCGATGCTCTCACTGCTCTCTCAGCAGGAGCAGCGGTAAATGATTTTGTCATAAAGACAAATAAGCCCGGTGCTCCCATACAGCCTACAATGTATGGCATCTTCTTCGAAGATATCAACTTCGGAGCTGACGGCGGTCTATACGCTGAACTCGTAAAAAACCGCAGTTTCGAATTCCCACAGACTTTCATGGGATGGAACACTTTCGGAAATGTCCAAGTGAAAGACGACGGACCTTTTGAACGCAATCCTCACTACGTGCGCCTTGGCGATCCGGGACATGCCCATAAACACACCGGTCTTGAAAACGAAGGCTTTTTTGGTATCGGAGTCGAGAAAGATAAAGAATATCGTTTCTCCGTTTGGGCACGTACTGTGGACGGAGAGAAAGCTAAAATACGTGTCGAAATCACAGAGCCTGCCACTATGGGCGAGCATCAAGATATAGCCAAACAAGATGTGGAGATTTCCGGCAAAGAATGGAAAAAATATACAGTCATACTTAAGCCATCAAAAACTGAAGCAAAGGCTCATCTGAGAATCTTCCTCACAACTCCTAAATCAGGCGTAGACCTTGAACACGTATCCTTATTCCCCGTCGACACGTGGAAGGGACATGAAAATGGTATGCGTAAAGATCTTGCTCAGAAACTTGCTGATCTCAAACCCGGTGTATTCCGTTTCCCAGGTGGTTGCATCGTCGAAGGAACAGACATGGATACCCGCTATCAGTGGAAAAACACTGTGGGACCAGTTGAAAACCGTCCGCTAAATGAAAACCGTTGGCATTATACATTCCCTCATCGATTCTACCCCGACTATTTCCAAAGCTATGGCCTCGGATTCTACGATTATTTCCTTCTCAGCGAAGAAATCGGTAGCGAACCGCTTCCTATCCTCAACGTTGGCCTTGTCTGCCAATATCAGAACAATGATCCTCATGCCCACGCTGAAGGAGAAGCTCTCCAGCAGTTTATAGATGATGCCCTCGACCTTATAGAATTTGCAAATGGTAGCACTGACACTGAATGGGGTAAACTTCGTGCTGACATGGGACACCCCGAACCATTCAATCTAAAATATATAGGTATAGGCAACGAACAGTGGGGTCCTGAATATCCTGAGCGTCTTGAGAAATTTCTCAATGTTTTGAGAAAGCAACATCCTGAAATCAAGATTATAGGTTCATCCGGGCCTAACTCAGAAGGCAAGGATTTCGATTATCTATGGCCTGAAATGACAAGATTGAAAGCCGACCTTGTTGATGAGCATTTCTATCGTCCTGAATCATGGTTTCTTGAGCAAGGTCGCCGCTATGACAACTATGATCGCAAAGGTCCAAAGGTATTCGCTGGTGAATACGCTTGCCACGGCAAAGGAAAGAAATGGAATCATTTCAACGCTGCGCTCCTTGAAGCGGCCTTCATGACTGGCCTTGAAAGGAATGCCGACGTTGTGCATATGGCTACTTACGCTCCCCTCTTTGCTCATGTTGAAGGGTGGCAGTGGCGTCCGGATATGATATGGTTTGACAACCTCGAAAGTTTCCCAACTTCCAGCTACTATGTTCAGCAACTATACGGCACCAACAAAGGAGACTATGTGCTTCCTCTGACAATGAATGGAAAGACGGTAGCAGGAGACCCGGACCAAAACGGACTCTTTGCCAGTGCTGTAGTAGATAAGGAAAACAACACATATATAGTAAAGGTAGCTAATGTTTCCAATGAGCCACAGCAGCTCAACTTGACATTCGATGGAATGAAGAAGCAGAGTCTCAATGGTGGCAAGGTTGTCACTCTTCATTCAGATGTTGAGACAGCTGAGAACACTATTGACAATCCATCGCTTGTCGCACCTCAGACTGCGACCATCGATGCATCAGGCAACAACTACTCCACCACTATCGGAGCAAAAACTTTTGCAGTATACACATTCAATATAACTAAAAAATAACAAAATCATGTTGGAATTTAATGAGCAGACAGCGCTAGAGGCTATCGAAAGCGGAAAACCCGTAGTGATCGATTTCTGGGCTACTTGGTGTGGTCCTTGCATCAAGCTCGGTCCTATCGTAGAAGAACTCGCTGAAAAATATGGCGATCAAGTAACAGTAGGAAAACTTAATATCGACGATAACGACGAAGTGGCAAGCGCAAACCGTGTTCGCAATATCCCGACTGTCCTTTTCTTCAAAGATGGAGAAATGAAAGAACGTTCAGTTGGTCTCGTTAAGCTTGCCGATCTCGAAGCTAAACTTCAGTCGATCCTCTAAGAAATAGCATGGTGATAAAAAATAGGATAGCTCCAAGAGCTATCCTATTTTTAGTATTCTGAATTTGATAATCAGAGATCCTTAACAACTTCTGCAGGCATATCAGCTGCCTCTGGATCAACATCTGCAAACGGCGCATCTTGATTTAATTCTTTATCCGCCTCTTTTACTTCTTCTGCAATTTTCTTTTCCATAGTATAGCGTAATTAAGTTCAACATTTAATATAAGTAGCTCACAAAAACTTTACGTTTATTATCCAAGCATCCTAAGATGATCTGGTATTTATCGCGTCATTATTTTTTGGAAGCTACCTATTAAACAAAAATTCTATCATTTTGGTTTATCTGTCTTCCGTCATTACTTTGTATTTTACCGACATTGAGTCAAGACGGTCAAGAACAGACTTTTCGAGAGGAATTCTCTTGCGACTATGTATCTTTATGCTCTGCTGGCGTTCATTATCATAAAGATTCAAGTATAGTTCCCCCGTCCTCCCTTCTGATTTAGATTCAAGAGAACTGAGATAGTCAAAGAGTTCATTATCTACTACATTACGATCTAAGAAGATCATTAATGTATTGGCAACGTTCCCTTTTATCCCATCCAGAGATGAGACATCTGTCACTTTCAATTCTAACTCTGCCGGGTTGAATGGTTTACTCTGAACCTGACCTTTAATAAAGACCGGTTGACCAACCTTAAAGCGTTGGAAAATGGATTCATAATCACGTCCGAAGAATACGAATTCATGCTTTCCATTGAAATCTTCAACAGATGCCCTGCCGTATGGTTGCCCCCTTTTAGTAGATTTAGTTACAGCATCAGTCACCAAACCTCCCAGAGTCAGGACAGCACCCGGCTCCATTTTATCATCAATGTTATCGCAGTTGGCATTGCAGCCATAGGTCAACTCCATATAGTATTCATCTAGAGGATGAGCGCTTATATATGTAAGCACAAGTTTCTTTTCTTCTTCAAGTAGACGTATGCGGCTCCATGGCTCGAAATCCGGATACGGAGGACGATTAGTCTCTATGGTCTCAAAATCTCCAAAAAGCGACATTTGCAGGGAATTCTTGTCATTTTGATAGTTCTGTCCATATTTCACAAGCATGTCTGCAAATGTAGTGTCAAACATCGGATGCAACATCATCTCCCGTTTGATTCCAAAGCTATCGAAAGCTCCGGCAAGAGCAAGGGATTCTATGGCAGCTCTGTTGCAACCGGACAGATTCACCCTTTCCACAAAGTCATAGATGTCCTTATACGCTCCACCCTTCTCGCGCTCTGCTATGATGGTGCTTACTGCGTTCTGCCCCACTCCTTTTATTGCACCTAATCCAAAACGAATCACTCCATCTTTTGATACACCGAATTTTTCCACTGACTCATTGACATCAGGCCCCATTACTTTCAGGCCCATGCGGAGGCACTCATCGATGATCACCTTCAATTTGTCGGCGGCTCCCAGGTTGCGGCTCAACACGCCTGCCATATACTCAGCTGGATAATTAGCTTTTAGATATCCGGTCTGATAAGCTACCCAACTATAGCATGTAGCATGGCTTTTATTGAAAGCATAGGATGCAAATTTCTCCCAGTCCGCCCAAATCTTTTCAAGCACTTCAGCAGAGTGCCCGTTTTTCTGACCCTCAGCCATGAATTTCACCTTAAGCTTCTGCATCTTGTCGATTTGCTTCTTACCCATTGCCTTACGAAGCATATCGCTTTCTCCACGGGTAAAATTGGCAAGAAGGCGCGACAGAAGCATGACCTGCTCTTGATAGACTGTCACGCCGTATGTCTCCTTCAAGTATTTTTCCATGATCGGAATATCATACTCTATAGGCTCCTGTCCATGTTTTCGAGCGATAAAGGAAGGAATATAGTCCATAGGTCCCGGGCGATAAAGGGCATTCATGGCTATCAGGTCTTCAAACTTCGAGGGTTGGAGCTGACGCAGATAGGTGCGCATACCTGCTGACTCAAACTGGAATGTGGAAGTGGTCCGTCCGTCGCAATATAATTTGAAAGTGGCAGGATCATCCAAAGGTATACTTTCAATGTCAAGATCGATTCCTTTTGAAGCTTTAATATTGGCAAGAGTCTCTTTTATAATTGAAAGTGTCTTCAATCCAAGGAAGTCCATTTTGATAAGGCCGGTGTCTTCAATGATGCTTCCTTCATATTGAGTAGTGATCTGCTTTGTTCCGTCAGCATCGGTCGCTGTCGAAACCGGAACCCAGTCAGAAATCTCGTCGCGACATATGATGACTCCACAGGCATGGATGCCCGTGCCTCGGATGTTTCCTTCCAGCTGAGTCGCATACTTGATCGTATCTCTTATCTTTGGATCAGGATTATGAGTCTCGTTCTCAAAATCTTTATTATATTTCAATACATTTTTGAGATTGATCTTCGGAGCCTTGCCATTGACTTCTGGCAGGCGATCCGGAATCAACTTCTTCAGACGGTTTGATTCCGGAACCGACACTTCAAGCACACGCGCTACATCGGCAATTGCACTTTTAGTAGCCATTGTCTGGAAAGTGATGATGTGTGCCACTTTCTCAGCACCATATTTCTCAGTGACATATTTGAGCACTTCATACCGCCCATCATCGTCGAAGTCAACATCGATATCAGGGAGAGATATACGATCCGGGTTAAGGAATCTCTCAAACAGCAGGTCGTATTTAATAGGGTCTATACGTGTGATGCCAAGACAGTAGGCTGCTGCCGATCCGGCAGCTGAGCCACGTCCCGGGCCGATGCTGACTCCAAGTTTGTTTCGTCCGGTATTGATGAAGTCTTGAACAATGAGAAAGTAGCCCGGGAAGCCCATTGTCTTCATTATATAAAGCTCGAAGTTCAGACGCTCTGCAACCTCTTCAGGAAGCGGATCGCCATAAATCTTCTTCGCTCCCTCCAATGTAAGTTTGTTTAGATAGTCGGCTTCAAACTTGATGCGATAAAGTTTATCGTAGCCTCCAAGCCGGGCAATTTTCTTCTCCCCTTCTTCTCTTGAAAGCACAACATTGCCGTTTTCATCCTGAGTGAACTCATCATACAGTTCTTCTTCCGTAATGCGGCTTCGATACTCCTCTTCTGTTCCAAATTCTTTAGGAATCTCGAAGAATGGCATGATAGGAGCATGATCTATAGAATATGATTCAACTTTATCAAGCACCTCCATTGTATTGTCAAGAGCTTCCGGAACATCTTTGAAGATCTTTAGCATCTCTTCCGGACTCTTCAGCCACTCTTGTTTGGTGTAGTGCATGCGAGCTTCATTGAAAGTCTTCTGCATTGATACGCATATCAGACGGTCGTGTGCTTCCGCATCATCTTCATAAGTGAAATGCACGTCATTAGTGGCCACTACTTTTATTTTATGCTTCTTTGCAAGAGACATGAGCACTTCATTTACTTTGCACTGCTCAGGATACACTTCCCTATTAGCATTTTCTTTAAAAGTTTCGTGTCGCTGAAGCTCAAGATAATAGTCATCTCCGAATGTTTTCTTATACCAAAGGATTCTTTCTTCAGCTGCTTTCAAATCATCGCCGAGGATAAACTGAGGCACTTCGCCGCCAAGACAGGCACTGCATATGATGAGGCCTTCCTTATGCGCCTCAAGCTCATAACGGTCAGTGCGAGGCTTGAAATACATTCCATCTGTCCACGACTTGCTGACAAGCTTGATGAGGTTCTTATATCCTTTGAGGTTTTTGGCGAGCACTATAAGGTGGTAGCCTCTGTCGCTTTTGTCACGTCGGTCCGTAAGCCGATCTTTAGCTACATACATCTCGCAGCCAATGATAAGCTTGAACTGCTGATCTTCCGGGAGCCCCGAGTTTTTCTTTTTGACATAGTTCCACATTTCCTTGACTCCGAACATATTTCCATGGTCGGTCAGGGCGATCCCCTTCATCCCAAGTTCTATTGAACGGTCTACAAGTTCCTGTATTGAAGCCTTTCCATCAAGAAGGCTGTATTGCGAATGCACATGAAGGTGCGTGAATTGTGGCATAATGATAGTATGCTAATAAAATGATAATTTACTTATTAACTCTGCTTTCGCTTGCGAAAGTTGAAGGCTAATGGTTTAATATATACACTCATTCCTTCGATTACTTAGTCTGGCACTCTGCCGAAACCTTTAAATGTTTTTACCCAATAAGGCTGGTTCATGTCAGAAATGACTACCCCTTTGGAAGTTGAAGCATGAATGAAATTGCAGTCATCGACCATAATTCCGACGTGCGACACTTTATTAGGGTCTTTTCCAGTAGCGAAAAAACATAAGTCTCCTATCTTAACGTCTTTATTCTTCAGTTTCTTACAAAAATCTTGCTGTTGGGCGCTGTTTCTGGGAAGTTTTACGCCTGTCACCGTAAGATAGACACTCATCACCATTCCTGAGCAGTCGCAAGCCACTCCTTTCTCTGCCCTACTGTAACCGTAGGGAGTGCCAAGCCAAGAATTAGCTTCCTTGACTATTTTTTTTCTATTTTTGAGATCCAGTGCAGTATACTTGCCATTTTTGTCATGTTTTTTCTTATCCTTCCCATAATGATTATGTTGCTCTTCATAAAAAGTGCTGTCACTCTTCTTTTGAGAGCGGCAAGAAGACAAGGATACGCCAAAAATGGCAAGGGCTGCAAATATCAGAAAGTGTAGGATTCTTCGTTTCATGACGCAAATTTAGTCAATAATAAGAATTTTTCAAAGTTTTTTAATACTTTTTTC
>CAMWLX010000180.1 GCA_947175225.1 uncultured Porphyromonadaceae bacterium | reverse complement strand
GTAATAACACCCAAAAAGTATTCAATGTTTTGACAAATCCGCTTAATCTTAATATTGAAGTTGTTTAAACTTATTTGCGAATTGAAAAATTTACAATGAAACGTATAGACGCAACCCAGGCCGGAGCTACGTCCCTTTGCAAATATTATCTATGCAGTAAACCCTTATAGGATCTGATGGGATGGACGTCTTTCACCGGCCTGGATGTGCCTAAAAAGTTATATACAAAAGTTATTTCTATCGTGTTTCTTTAAAAGATTTTCTTAATATTTTGTGAACTTCGATTATAAAACGAATTTTGGAATTTAATTGTTCAGAGCTTTCACATTCTTTAACGTAACGTCGGAATACTTGGTCGAAAAGGCACTTTTTACCTAAATTTTAATAAAAGCAACATATATAATTACATATTTTTTATTAATTTTGCATCTGAAAAATCACATATTCAAACTGATGATGAAGAAAAGACGATTAATTTCGTTGGCAATACTGTTTGCCTTATTATATATAGGTGTCAATTGTCAAGCCTCAACCAAGGAAAAAGACATGATAACCATTGTGCTTGATCCTGGCCATGGGGGCAAGGACTTTGGTGCTGTTGAGAACGGGGCGAAAGAAAAAGAAATCAATCTTGCCGTAGCAAAAAAGCTTCGGCGCTTGATTGAAAAGGGACTGAAGGGGAAAGTAGATGTAGTCATGACCCGCACTACAGATGTCTATTTGACACTTCAGCAACGTGCTGACATTGCAAATGATGCAGACGGCGATCTTTTTATGTCGATTCACGTAAATTCTGTAGACAAAAAATCTCCAGGCAGGCAAACAGTCAAAGGCAGTTCAGTTTACGTACTCGGTCTTCATAAAGATCAAGACAATATGAAAGTTGCGATGAGAGAGAACTCCGTGATAGAGCTTGAAAGTGACTATAAGGAGAAATATTCAGGCTTCGATCCATCAAAGGATGAAAGCTACATCATCTTTGAAATGGCACAAAAGCGTAATCTTGGAGAAAGCATCAGAGTTGCGAGCGACGCTCAGAATGCTTTGGTCAACCGAGCAGGCCGCGCCAACAGAGGAGTCAGGCAAGCAGGTTTTTGGGTGCTATGGGCCACATCAATGCCGGCTGTTCTCGTAGAGCTCGACTTTATTTGCAATCCTCAATCAGTGAAGTATATGACTTCAGAAGAAGGAGAAGATGAGCTGGCTGAGTCATTGTTTATCTCAATAAAAAAATTTGTTGAAAGAAGAAATTGATTGTTAGTTGTTATAAAAGAGTAATGCGATAGCAGATTTTGTCTGCAAAATTAATCAGATCATCAATTCACTAAGTATTAAAAAGATATGAAAAAGATATTCAACCGCGAGTTCGTCATCGGACTATCAGTGATAGTAGCAATAGTAATCCTCATTTTCGGAATTGACTTTCTAAAGGGAATCAATCTCTTCCGTCCGGCCCACTATTACTTGGCATATTATGATAATGTAGACGAGCTAACTGTGTCTTCTCCAGTGCTTATAAATGGATATAAGGTAGGACAAGTCAGAGAGGTCAACTTCAACTACAACAAGCCCGGCAAAGTAGAAGTAGTCATGGCTCTTGATAAAAACCTCAAGTTGCCGGAGGGGACTCGCGCTGATATAGGCACCACTCTCTTGAGCGGAGCAAGAATAGAACTATCTATGGGCAAAGGACCGGAACTTCTCCCTTCAGGAAGCGAATTACAGACCGGAGTGAAAGAAGGACTTATGTCATCGGTTCAGGATGGATTGATGCCCGCCATAACAGGCATCCTGCCAAAGGTAGATTCATTGCTATACAATCTCAATCGTCTTGTGGCAGACCCTGCGCTGTCAGCTTCAATTGGAAGACTCGATGGAATCTCTGCTAACCTTCTTGCTACCACTCAGGGGCTTAACAGCACAATGAATAATCAAGTGCCACGTCTTGCGAACAATACAGTCAAGCTGACTCAATCGCTCGACACAATAGTCAGCAATCTCGGTCAACTTTCATATCAACTGAAGGCTCTTCCGATTGATGCAACCGTAGAAAATGTCAATCAGCTGACAGCAAATCTTACGCAGTTCTCCAAGCAGCTTAATGACAAGAACTCTACATTAGGATTATTGACCAGCGATCCTGAACTCTACAATCATCTCAACAGAGTTTCAGCCGACATCGACTCTCTTCTCATAGACATTAAGAGAAATCCTAAACGCTACATCAGCATCAAACTTCTTTAAGTTTCATATCGCGTGAAACAGGTCTTCTATAGATATAATCCTGACACTGACAATTTCGAGCGTCACTACCCTACTTTGAAAACCCGACTTGCTTCTCTTGGAAGACACATCGGAGTGGGAGTGGCGATTGGGATTGGGGTATATGCAATAATGTATTATGTCTTCGATACACCTACCGAACAAAATCTAAAGGCTGAAAATAGCAAACTGAAATCGCAATATGCAATCCTTGAAAAGCGTCTTGACAATTCAATCAAGGTAATGGAGGATATCCGAAACCGTGACGATAATTTCTATCGGGTGATGATGCAAATGGATCCTCTAAGCAGCAAGGAACGATTATCAGGACTTGAAAACGACACCAAGCTTAACGATTTAAGGTATTTGAATGATGCTGAGCTCGTCAGCAGGATGAACAGGTCGATGGATCTTCTGGAACATCAAATTTACTCCCAGTCTGTATCTTTCGACCAATTGCGCGAAGCAGCCGGCGAGCAAAAGGAAAAGATTGCCAGAATCCCTTCCGTAATGCCAATCAATATAAAAGACTATACAATGTCGGCAGGCTATGGATTCCGCCGAGATCCTGTCTATGGCACTGCCAAATTTCATGAAGGCCTTGATTTTGCAGCAGCAACGGGCACACCGGTTTTTGCAACAGCTGACGCAGTAGTGGAAGTCGCTGAACGAAAAGATGCTTATGGCAATTGCATAGACTTGAATCACGGATACAACTATGTCACTCGCTATGCTCATCTGAGTCAAATATTAGTAAAACCGGGCCAACACGTCAAGCGCGGTGAGATGATAGGAAAAGTTGGATCTACCGGCAAGTCTACCGGCAGCCACCTTCATTATGAAGTCAGATTTAAGGGAGAGCCTCAGAATCCGGTGAATTATTATTTTATGGATCTTACTCCTCAGCAATATATCGACATGATTCAACTTGCTGAAAACTCAGGACACGTAATGGATTAATTTTCAAGATGGAAGACTTTAGCAAAAAATACTATAGAATAAGAGATGTGGCAGACTTTCTTGGTGTGCCACAAGCTACAATCAGATATTGGGAGACAGAATTTCCAGAAATTTCTCCCGGCAGAACGGCTACAGGAATTCGCCAATATTCACCCTCCGACTTAGAAACACTTAGGATAATACACTATCTGATCAAGATCAAGGGGCTTAAGATGGACGCTGCAAAAGCCCAATTCCGGAAAAACCGAAACAATATCTCCAAGAAATTGAAGGTGATAAGCGAACTTCAAGATCTCAGAAGCGAACTTGAAGTAATGCTTATGTCACTCACCAAACGAAGACAATCCTAAAGATTAGAGTTGTAGTATGCAGCATCGCCGGTCACATCCTTGCCTACAAAATCAGGAATTTGATAAGACTCATCGGGAGTTGCCAATTCGATTTCCGCAGTGACCAATCCTGTTAAATGACCTAAAAACTCATCAACTTCCCAGGTATGTCCATCAAAAGGGACAATATATCTAATCTTCTCAAGTATTGGAGGCACACACATTGCCAGCATCTTGCGTGCTTCGTCAAGCTTTATTTCATATTCAAACTCTGATCTGACTGCTCCTGAGTTTTTACCCTTAATTGTCAGAAATCCTTTCTCGCCCTTTATGCGCACCCGCACCGTACGTTCAGGCTCTCTGCTTAGATATCCCTGAGATATGTGGATGGAGTCTGTAGCAAGATTTCTGAACCCATCATTTCTGACTAAATATTTATGTTCAATTTCCAAGGCCATTATAAATACCGATATTTTTTATTAATTTTGTAGTATGAAAAGTTTTGTTTCAATTGCAAAATTAATGAAATCAGTCAAAATTAGCAATATTAAGATGAAAAAAAAGGCTACATTGCTTTCTAAGACTCTGCAAACCATTGCTTTGATTCTTCTATGCGCGTTTGATGCATGGTGCACTGCGAAGAATGAAACGCAAATTGATGTTGACACTGCAGTATTTCTTAGGGAAGCTTTGCAGCTTCAGGAATTGCTCGTCACTCCCATAAAAGAGAAATATTCTACAAAAAACAATCCTGCTGTGGAATTGGTACGCTCCATAAGACAAAATCAAAAGAAAGGAGACCCACGGAGTCAAGAAAAGTACAGCTATGATCAGTATGATAAGATTACACTTGGATTGCTGGACGTCTCAGAACAAGAGCTCCAGAACCACAAAGAACTTTTGACATATCTTGACACCACTGCTTATGACCATAGACAGACGCTTAAAGTGCTTCTAAACGAAAGGGCTGCCACCACTATATATTCCGATGAAGGGAAAAATCAGAAGACAATAGTAAGAGGCAAGACATCCCATGGCGTAAGCGAGATGTTTGATGATGACAATATCGAAATCATGCTAAATGAATTTCTTCGTGAAGTAGACATATATGATAATGACATTACAGTCTTGACCAATAAATTTCCAAGTCCATTATCTGCAAACGGCAACATTCATTATAATTATTATATAACGGATACTCTTGATGTAGAAGGGATGCGTTGTGTGCAGCTGACCTTTATTCCGCGCGTTCCAACCGACTTCACTTTTTCCGGAAATCTTTATGCGGAATTAGGCGATACGACAGGATTTATTCGCAAGGTGCTGATGAAAGTGCCAAGAACCGTCAATCTAAACTTTATAGATAATCTTTATATTGAGCAAAAATATGAGAAAGACAGCCTGGGCTACCGCCATAAAGTATTAGAAAAATTAGATTTTGATATGTGCTTAGTGCCGGGGTCACAACGTTTCAACAGCAGCCGAATATCAAGATATGATAATTTCGTTGATGATATACGGACCGGGATTAGCGAGACTTACCATGCTATCGAACCTTACATAACTATTGGACCACCTGAAAGTGACAACAATGAATTCCTATCAGTGATGAGAGGAAATTCATTGTCGGGGGCTGAATCAAATATGGATACTTTCATGACGAAACTTCGCAAATATCCCTTGTTTTACTGGGGAGAAAAAATATTGGTAGTTCTTGTCAACGGCTATATCAAGACAGGGAAAAACAGTAAGTTTGACTTTGGACCCATCAATACTTTTATAAGCACAAATCCAATCGAAAGTGTAAGACTTAGAATCGGAGGAATGACAACAGCCAACTTGTCGCCACACTGGTTTGCGAGGGGATATTTAGCCTATGGCACACGTGATCGAAAATTTAAATACAAGGCCGAGCTTGAATATTCTTTCAATAAGAAGAAATACCATAGCCGCGAATATCCTATCAATAGTCTGAAGATTACCCAAATGTATGACATGGATATGATCGGACAGCATTATCATTTCACTAATCCCGACAATATTTTCCTAAGCCTCAAAAGAAAGACCGACAAACTTATCACTTATCGGCATCTTACTAAACTTGAATATAGCCTTGAGCTTACGAATAATCTTGCAGTATCCTTATGGGGTGAACACATCAAGCAAGATGCATCTCCATGGCTGCCATTTATCAATGGATATGACATACATGTGCCCTTCTACAAACGCGCTTCTTTGGGAGCTTCCATCAGGTATGCTCCAGGAGAAATATTTTTGCAAGGAAAAGAAAACCGCATTTCAGTCAACCAAGATGCTCCAATATTTATGCTTTCTCAAGAATGGGGTCCCCGAGGAGCCGGAGGAAGCGACTACAACATTTGCAAAACGGAAATTTCAATATGGAAGAGATTCTGGTTTTCCTCTTTTGGTTACCTCGATTACTTGGTAAAGTGGGTAATTTTATGGACTCAAGCTCTCTTCCCGGAGCTTTTGTGGCCAAATGCCAACCTCAGCTATACCATTCAGCCCGAATCATATTCGCTTATGAACCCTATGGAGTTTGCTATGGATAAATATGCTTCATGCGACCTCACCTATTGGGGCAATGGTGTCTTATTCAATCGCATTCCAATCATAAAGAAGACTCAACTCCGTGAAGTGGCCGGATTCAAATTACTATGGGGAAACCTGAGCGATAAAAATGATCCCAGTCTTCACAAAAACCTGTTCAGATTTCCTGAAGATGCAGCTAGCATGAAAATTGACAGAACACCTTATATGGAGATAAGCGCAGGCATTGACAATATTTTCAAGATACTGAGAATAGATTATGTGTGGCGCCTGAGTTATCTTGACACTCCGGGAATAGACAAGTCCGGACTGAGAGTGGCATTACACTTTAATTTTTAAGACACATGAATATTGAGATAATAGATAAAGGAATCGTTGACTATTCCGAAATGCTCGCATTGCAAAGAGAATTATTCTCTGAGATGGTAGGCCGAAAGAAAATTGGACTTCCTATAGATCACGAATACATTTTTTTGCTTGAACATAACCCTGTGATCACACTTGGAAAACATGCTAAATCGGCCAATGTCTTGCTTGCAGAAGAAGAGTTGCGGAAGCGCGGAATTGAGATCTATAGGATAGAAAGAGGTGGAGATGTGACGTATCACGGACCGGGGCAACTCATAGCTTATCCTCTGCTTGATTTAGAAGCACACAAAATGGGCATTAAAAATTATGTAGACATGCTTGAAGAGGCTGTCATTTTGACTTTGACCGAGTACGGATTGCAGGGAGAGCGTGTGGAAGGCGCAAGCGGCGTATGGCTTGATGCAGGGACAGAAGGGGAACGCAAGATCTGTGCTCTTGGAGTGAAGTGTAGCAGATATATCACAATGCACGGACTGGCCCTCAATGTCAACACCGACATGGATGCGTTTAGGATGATCAATCCCTGCGGCTTCATCGACAAAAGTGTGACCTCCATAGCAATTGAACTTAATAAAGAAGTAGATATCAATGAAGTAAAGCATATTCTTGGGAAAGAGCTAAAATACTTGC
>CAMWLX010000179.1 GCA_947175225.1 uncultured Porphyromonadaceae bacterium | reverse complement strand
TCTCAGCAGCTCGCGATAAAATAATTGAGCTTCTTGCTCTTTAATACCGAACATGCAAATAGGAGCAGAAGGCATTGACTGCGTGGCAGTTGCTTCCGAAAGGGGAGGACTCTATATACATATTGCTTATTGCCGCAAGAAGTGTATCTATTGCGACTTTTTCAGCGCAGGAGATAGAATTGCCGATTGGCATGGATATGTAGATGCTTTATGCTCCGAATTTAAAGAAAGAATAAAAGAAATTGCGTGCCCACTCCGTACAGTGTATATCGGAGGGGGCACGCCTTCTCTTATGCCTGAGGAAGAATTTCTCCGCTTATGCGATTTTATAAAGCCCTATATAGGAGATGTGGAGGAATTCACGTTAGAGGTCAATCCAGACGATGTGAATGAGCATATTCTTAGGGTCTGGAAAAAGGGTGGAATCAATCGATTGAGCATGGGTATTCAGACTTTTGATGATGACACATTGCGTTCTATTGGAAGGCGACATACAAGCAAAGAAGCCCTTGAAGCGTATCGGCTTGCCAGAAATATTTTCACTAATGTCTCTATAGATCTTATGTTCGGGCTTCCCGGGCAGACAATTGAGAGGTGGAGAAATGATCTTCAGACTGCAATCAGCTTGCATCCTGAGCATATATCGGCATATTCTCTAATGTATGAGGAAGGAACCGCTCTGACTGTATTACGCGATACCGGACGATTGATAGAGCCATCTGAGGACATTGTAGAACAGATGTTTCTTCTCCTCATTGACGAGTTGAAAAGAGCGGGATACGACCATTATGAGACCAGTAATTTCGCGCTTCCCGGATATAGAAGCCGACATAATTCGTCTTACTGGCTGCAACAGCCCTATCTTGGATTAGGTCCCTCTGCCCACAGCTACGATGGGGAGAGAATAAGGAAAGCTAACAGAGCAGATTTGAGAGGCTATATAGAATACTGGACCTCACCACATTCAAAAGAAAAGGGTTCCATCCCTTTTTATGAGATGGAACGCCTTTCATTTGGAGAACTAATTGAAGAATACGTGATGACCCGAATGCGAATGAAAGAAGGAATTCCTCTCGAAGATTTTCGTGTCAGGTTTGGAGAGTCAGCTTATGCTAAGTTGAAGGCTAATTGCAATCCTTTGTTAGAAAGGGGAGCACTCGTTTCAATAGGAAATAATATCTTCATAAGTGAACATGAAATACTCATTTCCGACTCAATCATTATTGATATGTTGATTGACGATTTCACGAATATCTAACTCATATGTAGAGTTAGCCTGGGTTGCCACTATTCCAGCCCCAGTGGAGACATTGCTGAATTCAAAAACAGCGTCACCCAAACCGACACCTCCTAAGGCCCCACTTATCCCTTCGGTATTTGCCCAAAGCGACATCATATAATTATAATAGGCTGTTGAAATATGTCCAAGATCAATGTTGAGATTGAGTTTCTGATCAATTTCAGGATGATATCTATAATCACATCTGTAACTGCCACTTAAAGGAATCTCAAGGCTATACTGGTTGCCGGAAATCTGACGGTCGGAGAATACTGTGTATAATCCGTACGCATCTGTTATGATTGTTTCTAACGGGGAGATATGCTCTGAAAATATGGGTTCAAATCCATAATCAGGATCGATCCTAATAGACTCTACACTCTGTTGATAGTGTTCATCTTCTGAATGTTGGAAGATAGAAGCTGATGTTTGCATATCGAAGATATAATAATTGCTTATTGAGATTGGATCTGTAAACTTGACACTGAGCATCATTTCAAAGTCTGCAATGTATGTGTCGTTGGTTTGATCGTATGAAGCATCCAATTTGGTGATTTTTGTCTTCACATCATCTATTTCTATAGGGTAAGGAATAGTAACTTCAGCTGACGCTTCGCCATAAGTTTTATCCATCGCTACGATCTTAATTTTGTCGCCACTCTTGGGAATATATTGAGCAGCAAAATAGCAATCCACTCCATTGCTCGGGTAATTCCACCAACCATCGTTATCTTCTGAAAGTTGGTGAAAAGACAATTTCTCTTCCAGTTCATCGTTTACGTAAAGGTAAACAATGGCATCTTTCAAACTTATATCAAGGCCTACTGTTGGTGTGCCTTCCGTGTATCTCCAAGTTCTCGTCACTTCTACTTTTATTTTCTCTCCTGCTTTGAGAAGAGAATTGATGCACACCACTGGAGTGCTCTCAAGATCAGGTTCAAAATTTGTATAGCAGCTTGTCAATGGCCCAATTAAAGCTGTTAAAAGAATAAGAGGTGCCTTTCTATATAATTTTCTCATGATTTTTTATTTCATTGTATTCGAAAATAAGTTTAAGCAACTTTAACAGGTTTAGAAAATCCATGTGTAAGAGACTGAAGGAATAATTGGAATTGCTCTGATATGTTGGAATACATTATTTGAATGATATTTTCCTGACGTATCATAATATCCTGTATCGCAATCTCGTCTTACTGCTATCACATTCATGTAGCTATATGCATTATAGACGCTAAATATCCAATACCCTCCTTTTGTCTTGCGGGTAGCCGATAAATCAAGACGATGATAGAAGGGCAGGCGATAGTTGTTGGTCTTCTCTTGGTAATCCATGTCGAAATGCCATGGTCCCAATAACGGATCGCTCCAGCATTGCAATGGCAATGTGATTCTATTGCCGCTCATACCTGTCCATGATGCCCCGACATCCCATTTGTCGTTGATTTTCCATGAAAGAGCCACATTGATTTTATGACGGTTGTCAAATCTGGCTGGAAACCATTCTCCATTATTCTTTTCCGGAAACCTTCTGTGTGCCCACAAAAGAGAGTATGCGATGTGTCCGGTGATTTTTCCAAATTCTTTTGTCACTTTAAAATCAATTCCCTTTGATTTTCCTTCCCCAATACCTAATTTCTCAGTCCAACTGCTTGTAGGTGGCACGAGATAGTAATCATCAGTATAGTCAATCAGATTGTACATCCATTTGTAATATCCTTCTACAGAGAATGTGTATTGCTTGTCGGGCGTTGACCAATATGCACCTAAGGCAATTTTTTCTGCTGTCTGAGGCTTTTGGTTTCCTGTAATTGGAATCCATTGATCAGTAGGGAGTGAAATGCTGCTTTCTGCCAACTGATGTACATACTGAACAGATCTTGAGTATCCAGCCTTTAGGGCAAAGTTATGAAACGGAGTGACCCGTATTGAAAAGCGAGGGGAGAAGTTGCTCTTTGTTTCACCTCCAAAGTTGAATAAACTGTAATGAAGCCCTGCATTAGCCCTCAGCCAATTGCCCACTGAAAAATCATCAGATAGGTAAAAGTTAATTTCATTTGCATGATAATGTGGTATGTTATCATATGCCTTTATCCATTCATTGTCTTTCGTCAAAGTATGCACACCCAGTGAAGGAAGAAAAGAATGATGAGTATATGACGCTCCAAAATCTAATTTGTTTTCCGGTGTTAGAAGGTAATTGAAATCAGCTCGTAGTATGATATCGTTGATATTATTTTTATGGGTGTAAGCTGTTTTTGAGAAGCTATTAATATTGTCACCGGTAATATCATAGTTTTCCTTATTGTTCCGCAAGGATGAAAAATAGCGAGTGAAAGCTCCGGTCACTTCTCCAAAAAGCTTTGGTGAGAATACATATTTCCATCCGGCAGATGCCACTATGTTTCCCCAAATCAATTTTGCTCGTGTGTCCGTATATGAATTGTCTCTTTCCGATTCGGACTTTTGTATTGGTGTGGGGACTGGGCTAATAACTCCATCATTTTCCGTAAATCCAAATTCAAAATCATAGCTTTCTTTGCCTTTATCATCTTCGCCCGCATACAAGTAGTCTTCTCCATAATAAAGCATTAGGTATGCGCTTGATCTGTCTGAGAAATGATGGTTCAATTTGGCATTGATATCAGTAAAGGCATATCTGAAATGAGTGTTATAAGATTGATTGAGTTTGTTAGCTATGGCTATGGCAGGGATGGTTAATAGATCATACCATGAGCGCCTGATAGCAAATGAATAGGAAGTTCGGTCTTTTATGATAGGACCATTTATGTCAAATGCCCCGGAAGTTAAACCAAGCTTGAAACTTCCATGATGCTCCTTGAGCGATCCGTCTTTTGTATGAACGTCCATGAAAGATGCCAGCCTGCCATCATATTTGGCAGGGAAGGTAGTCTTATAAAAGTCTACATTGCGCAACGCTTCTGTATTGAAAGCTGAGAAAAGTCCTCCAAAATGATTAATTTGATAAAGCGGAATATTATCGAGCATGAAGAGATTTTCATCGGAGTCTCCTCCATGAACATACATTCCTGCCATTCCTTCAATTCCGGCAGATACTCCAGGCTCAAGCTGAAGGGTTTTCACTACATCACTTTCTCCAAAAATTACAGGAGTAGCTTTAATGGCTGCATTGGTGAGATTTAGGCTTCCTATTTCCGCCGTCAACATAGCTTTTGAGTTGTTAACAGATGCGTTGACCGTCACTTCCTCCAATTTATGCGTCATCGCAAGAGTGATATTCAATTGCTTGTTTTTGGTCAATGAGAAAATTCCAGATAGATATGGATTGAAATCCACATACTGCACTTTTAAATCAACATCTCCTTCCGGAATTGTGAGTGAATAGAATCCATTGGCATTCGTGATGGTGCCTTTTCCTGATCTAAGGTCAAGAACTGTAGCTCCAACAAGAGCTTCATCATTTCCAGCTTCTTTGACAAATCCACTTATAGTGTACTTGGCAGTGAATGTGACTTTGTCTTTTCTTAAGGTGACATTGTTTCCCTTGATTTTGTATGAGATTCCAGTCCCTTTGAAAATCTTGCTGAGCACTTCGTGGAGTGGTGAATCTTTTGCTTTTACGGATACTTTTAAATCCTTGAGAAGATCTGCGTGATATATGAAATTTTTTCCCGTCTGATGCATGATATCAGCAAATACACTCTCGGCACTCTTATTAGTAGCAGTTAAAGTTACATTTTGGGCTTGCAACGATAGGGCAGAAAATGCCATAGTGGTTGCTACAATGGCTATTTTGTGTTTCATTCCTTGATGCTACTTATAATTACTAAGTTTGTATTAAGCAGTTCGTTGATAGTTTCTACGACATCTTGTGCTGTCCCCTCGTAAGAAATTGTGACTCTTACTTCTTCCTCTGGCACATTTGAGATACTTACAACATATACACGTTCGATATCAGCTACAACTTCTTTTAATGGAGCATTATAAAATTCTATCTTTTCGATCTTATTTTCCGTTGTAGACTGCGTCTCATTGGTTGGTGTCAAGTGTATTGTCTCAGTGGCTTGGTTACTATTGGTGGCATAGAAATAATAAAGTGATGCAGAAGCCGCCAATACAACGGTGGCCACACTTGCTGCTGCTATATAGCGCTTGAAAGAAGTAATGCGGTGCGTCAGTTTAAATCGACGCCATCCTTCATTGGGAAGGAGGGTTCCATCTTTGTAGTGACCGATCACAAACTCAGATTCATTGTCTAATACATTCGTCATATCAGTTTCTTTTGGGATTTTACCTATATGACTCGATTGCTTAAAGAATCCCCTATAAATATTTGAAAAAAATTATAGAAAAGGAAGAAAGAATATTTTTCCTTTGGACGGGTCCAGATCTTCTTTGAGGATCTTAAATGCTTTAGTGATTTGATTTTCGACAGTTTTTGTCGAGATATTCAATTCATCTGCTATCTCGGCATGCGACATGCCATCTCGTTTTGACATAAGAAATACTTGCTTGCACCGCGCCGGCAACTTGCTGATTGCTATCCAGAGTCTTGCATCTCTTTCCGAAGTGTCGATTGCCTCTTCCGTAACTTCTAATTCTCCTATCTCTTCCAAAGGCGTTGTTAATTCTTTAGAATGTCTTCGCCGTAGATGGTCAATGGTGATATTATGAGCCACTCTGTAAAGATAGGATTTGAAGTTGTCTGGAAAATCTTGGTCATAAAACTTTTGCCATACAATTGAAAACGTTTCTTGCACTATGTCTTCCGTCTCCTCTGCGCTCTCACAATAGCGCATCACATACATGCCGATAGGCGTATAATATCGTTTGAAGTATCGTTCAAATTCTTTTTCCCGGCTCATTTTGGATCTATTTTACAGTAGTTGCAAGTAATATTGTTGGAGTTTCTCGATATCTGAATGCATATAAAAATCTTTCAGATCCTGGCTTTAATGAAAATTTTGTGGCGATTTGTGGAGCCAATAATGGATGATTCCTTGACACTATGTTTATTTTAGCCCCTTTAAGAGCCTTCAGAGCCTTTTTGTCAGGCTCGGAGTATATCTGCATTACTCTGCCGGGAAAATTGCTATAAAGCACATCTGAGAGAAAAATCTGAGTATTTGTATCGGCTTTTGATAATTCAGGAAATTTGCCTGTGAGTTCAGACCATGCTCCTGTCTTCATGACTCCTGCATTCGGTTCGTAAAGATACGTGTAGTCGGAGGCATTTTTCCTGTTGCATACGGGTGCTTTGGAGTCTAAGTTTGTTGTCAAAAATTTGGAATGAAAACGTGATAATTCTCCATATCTGTCGATATCTACTACCGTCACTCCTTCAAATGAAGAATCTTTCTGAATGTCTATAAGGACTTCTTTACATTCTCCTTTGAAACAAACGACATAGATTTGATTGAGTTCGGTCACTGTATTGCGGATCAATGTAAGATCCAAGAGGGGAGAGCTCTTTATAAGCAGACGTGGAGCGACTCTAAGAATGTCGTGCAAAGCTGATAGAATGTCAGGTTGGCAGTCTGAAAGTGCATGAACTCTTGCTCCGGAATCATTTCTACGTGCCGGATCTGCATACACTACATCATATTTTTTGTTGCATTCACGGATAAAGTCTATGGAATCAACATTGAATATTGTTAGCTTATTGGAAATTCCCATTACGGCTGAATTATGATGCAACGTTTCACATTTTATGGTATCTATCTCGCACGCTGTCACATCAACGTCGTTGAAAGCAAATGACATGTCGTCTATTCCAAGTCCGGCTGTGAGATCTAAAAGAGAAGTGGATGGCGATATTAAGGATGCATGAAATTTTGCAATCGCATCGTTGGATGCTTGCTCTGAAGATAGGAG
>CAMWLX010000178.1 GCA_947175225.1 uncultured Porphyromonadaceae bacterium | reverse complement strand
AATACGCCGAAAAGATGGCGGAAGATTAATAAAAAGAATTTTTGGTTTAACTCTTAATTGTAAATTTTTTAATTCGTAAATAAGTTTAAACAACTTCAATATTAATTATGCATGATGCATTGCCACTTAATCGTCGGTCGACAATCGCTTATTCCGCACTTTTTCGGCAATACTCTTATTGTCTTTATCAAGTTCAAGAGCCTTTTTCCAGCTTTCAAGCGCCTTGTCTTTCTGTCCGCAACGATACTGGATGTCGCCAAGGTGATCCCAATATTCACTGGAGCCTTCCGAATTCGGAGAAATATTCTCCATAGCCTTTTCTTGAATCTCAAGAGCTTCTTCATATTGTCCTTTAAGATAGAGAATCCATGCCAAAGTGTCAAGATAGGTAGGATTGTCAGGGAATCCTTCCACTGCCTGGCGGCTCAATTCCTCAGCCTTGTCAAGATCGCCGCCGGCAAGGGCAATATAATATGCATAATTGTTGAGAGCCACCAAACTCTCCGGATTGAGGGTGACCACCACATCATACTCTTTGAGAGATCTCTCAAATTCACCGGTCTTGAAACTTCCGTCGCCTACCATCTGGAATATCTCCGCTACCCTGATGAGTGATTCATAAGGGAGTTTGGCTGCCTTTTGAAGCACTGTCTCCGCATCATCAGTAAGAAGAATACCCGGAAGATCTATATTAAGTATCTTCTGATAAGCATCCCTTGCCTTGTCGTAGTCTCCTAATAAAGAAGACGCTGAGCCATATATGAGAAGCAATCCTCGTGGCTCTTCCGAAAGTTTTTCCATCGCTTTCTCGCATGTGGCAATAGCCCGGTCATATTCATCAGCAGCGAAATAGAAGTGTGCCAGTCTGATCCAATAGTCAGGATTTTCAGGCTCAAGGTCGGTGGCATATGCCATCAGTTCCTGAGCCCGCTGATAGTCGCCGATAGTAGCGGAATACTGGGCACCAAGGTCGAGAACTTGAGGCTCATGAGGATATTGATTGAGCAATCCGTCGAAGAGCCTTGCTCCACGACGATGATCAGCTGTTGTATCCGAAATTATATTCTGCATATAGCGGGTCATCATCTCGAGTTTCTCTTCAAGCATGATATTTTCGCTAAGTATCGCCTCCCGGCTTTTTTGGTCGTAAGCGGCGGAATCTCCATGCTCAAGATAATAGTTGGCCAATGTCAGCTTCACCTTGCCGTCGTCCGGGTCAAGAGCCTCCGCATGCTGGTAACATATAAGGGCAGAGTCAGGCATCTCAAGAACCTCCATGGCATTCCCTCGGATAAGAAGGTATTCAGTACTCAAAGGGTTCTCCCTGACAAGTCGTGCGCTTTCACTGATCAGTCCCGCAGTATCCCCTTTCATAAACATAAGCGAGAATTTTCTCAACGCGATATCCGGATCATTACCTTCAATGCGTTCATATCTCTCAAGAGTGGAGATAGCCTTATCCACATCTTGCTTCGCTGTATAGTAATGTGCAAGCTGAAGAAGGATATTGGGGAGATTGCCCGAAAGCGTATCGGAACGCTCAGCCACTCGTATAGCTTCATCAAGGTTTCCCGAACGAGCCATGAGGAAAGAATAGTTCATTGCCTCTTCGGTCTCTTTCGGATATTGATCCACATAAGTCCGCATCATGGAAATCGACTTTCCTATTTCCGTAGGAGACATCAATGTGTCGTTGCGGAGCGTCATACGCAACAAAGCATACGTATAGTTGGCCTCTGCATAGTCAGGATCCGTCTGGGCTGCCTTCTTTATCAGCTCATAAGCCTCTGAAGGGCGACCCTCTGCAAGGGCAACACTCCCCTCCACATAATAATATCGAGCCTTCGCCCGATTCGTTTCGGCTGCCTTTGAAGACTTGGCTGCCAAGGCTCCTATCGAACCCACCATCAGCATCGCTGCCAAAGCCACAACGACTCTCTGTATATATGTTTTCTTCATAGTTATTTCATTTCTATAACTTCAATCTGCAAATTTACTATTTTTTTTTCAAACGCCCTCTCCAAAATGCAATTTTCGATAAAATTAACAGTAATATTCATTGAAATTTTCCTAACTTTACCCTCCAAAGTTATTTTTTTTATTAAGCGATGCAGTATTAAGGGTGATACAGTATCTTATATGATGTGAAAAGCCTTGACCTGAATATCGACAATCAGACACTCGTGGAGGAGTGCAGAAGCGGTGATAGAGATGCTATGAGCATACTCTACACTCGCTTCGCTCCACGCATGCTCCATGTCATCGCCAGATATGTCAGCGACAAAGACAGCGCCCAGGATATATTGCATGATGGTTTCATCGCTGCTTTTACACGCCTTGATACTATCCAAGATCCGGAGCGCATCGACTTCTGGCTTGCCACAATAATGAAAAACCTCTCCCTGAAATACCTTCAGGCCCAGCCCGTCACTTCAATTCTTGAGGAAATACCCGAAACGTCAGAAGAATCTGATCTTGACGATATCATCGACTTCGCCACCATCGAATCCCTCATACGTAAGTTGCCTGATGGTTATCAGAAAGTGTTCCGTCTCGCTGTGCTTGAAGGAAAGTCTCATAAGGAGATTTCCGATATTCTCGGCATTGCCCCCAATTCTTCCTCTTCCCAACTTTTCCATGCAAAAATTCGTCTGCGCGAATTGATAAGAGACTATCAGCTCCGTACCGGACTCATTTCCTTATTGATTCTTCTTGTATCTTCAGGCATACTCTTCATAGCCAGACATAATGACACTCGTCATATTCCCAATCATCTTTCGGCGGCTTCCAGTCATAAAAAACTGCCAGCGCGAAAAAAGGGTAAATCAAAGGAAGTTCCAGCTGAAACACCGAAGGAAGAATCCAAGCCTACCGTTCAAGCAACGATGACATATACTTCCATCCTGTCTTCGGCTTCAATCAAAAATAAATCATCTGACAACATTGTTGCAGATGCTCAGTCTGCGACTGAATCTGCAACTCAATCTGTGTTAAAATCCGATTCCGCCGGAATTTCTTCTCCTCCATCAAAGACTGCAACCCTACCACGACCAACCTCTGATGATAGCTCTGATAGCTACCTCGACCAACACTTTGCACAGTTGCCACCGAAAGCAGCCAAAAGCAAAAATTGGTCTGCAAGCATATCATGCGATGCCGGAGCATTTGCTTTCAGTGGATTTGAGATAGACGATAGTTCATTAAACGATAGCTTTACCCCTATCATTCCCCCTGATATAGATGACCCCCAAGAAGACGATCACATGTCCGAGCCAGAGGTTCGTACGCGTATACCCCAATATGACAGGCAAGTAACTCCTGACGATTATCTTAATTCTTTCTCTCGCCGCCATCATCTCCCAATCTCTTTCGCTTTGGCGGTAGAAAAGCGTTTCTCATCTTGGCTTGGATTGGAATCAGGTATAGTCTATTCTTATCTTCACACTGATTTTGAACGCTATTCATCTAACGGCAACGATGTAGCCACCTGCCATTGGCATTATCTTGGGTTTCCTTTAAAAGTAAACCTCTATGCTTACACATCTCCCAGAATCAAACTTTACTTCGGATTGGGAGGAAAAGTAGATATTCCTATCTATTCATATGCACATATTGCTCCGAATCCTTACTGCCAAAGTGGCAGTTTCGATTCAAAGGCTGTATGGTCGGTGGGTGGAAATATTGGCGCGGCATTCCGGCTCTCAAAGCGAGTAGATATCTTCATAGAGCCCTCGCTCCGCTATCACTTCCCTCAGGAATGCAAGGTTCCCAATATCTGGACCGACGATGAGCCCTGGAGCCTCTCGATTCCGATCGGCTTCCGCTTCAGCTGGTGATTATTTTTCTAAAAATATCATGCAGTATTTCCTTGTCATCCGTATCTATAAATAGAAGTCAATTCAGATTATATACGAATAATAAAACATCAATTTACATGAAATCAAAAATTTCCCCTCGAATTGCAACAGCGATGTTCTTCGCGGCTATATCCACAGGAGAGCTTTTCCCTCAACATTTAAAATACAGTGGTGATGTAGAGGCAGATGTTGTCGCTTCTCGGGAGTTTGCTGCTGCACAGATTGGCATTTCCTCGACTCATGGTGCATATTTCGTCAAGCCACAGATGTTTGTCGGCGCCGGCGCTTCTATTATGTGGAATATTGATGCCGAATTTTGGAATAATGTTTACCCTGTATACGGAGATATACGCAAAGACTTCACCATCAACCGATTTTTTACGGCTTTCGTTGATGCCAAAGCTGGTTATACATTCCAAGGAAACAGCACAGGAATGCTTGGTAACTGCGGAATAGATTATGGATTTTACCTCTATCCTTCCGTAGGCCTAAGGGTGAGGACAAGCGATCGTTGTGGGGTATATTTTAAGATTGGATACACATATCAGAATGCCATCCTGTCTCATTTCTTGATCGGTCCCGGGGGGATAGACGAAGGAAACGAAAAATATAATACAGGAGGATTCTCAGCTTCATTAGGCTTCTCTTTCTGATTTCACCAATCTGTGAAGATACCAGTACAGACACCCTACGAAGATTGCACCGCCTATGATATTGCCTATGGTAGCCGGAAGAATATACAAAATGATTCTTTGCCGGCAAAATCTGTCAAGGAATACCGAAATTTCAAAAAGCCCCCCCTTCCCTCGCATGCTCCTAAACAATTAAACAGACATCGTGGATCAGCAAAAAAGACCCTGAACTTCACACTAAATCACAAAAAGTGATTAAGACCTTCTTTTTGCCCACTCCAAATATACCGATTGTATAAGTTTTTTTCCATTCAGCATGCAGTATTCACAATAATTCAATATCTATACAATAGACAACAATAACTTATAATTATATAGATATGAAACTCTTCAGTCATAGGATCTTCCTCTCCACTATATGTTCCTCATTCCTTACCCTACTCGGCTTCAGCAGTTGCTCAGAATCGGCATTGATGTACGGAATGCCTACGGGTAATTTTGTAGTCAAGGGTGCAGTAACTGATGAAGACGGAAATGAAGTCCGTAATACAGAAATTCGAGTGACATATCCTGACACACCTTCCGGTATTTACTACTTGGAAGAGACCATCACCGACTCAAAAGGATACTATGAAATAAAAGGGTATGAATTACTTCCTGAAATAAAAGTTGTCTGCATCCCTGAAACTTCCGACCTCCAGCCCGATTCCGTCAACGTCAAAATGAAATATAAAGATGCTGACAAGCACAACTCATGGGACTACGGACATGCCGATGCCTCTGTAAACTTCACCCTTAAATCCTCGTGATTATCTTCCTCCGGCAGTCGAACGATCAGCATTGGCATCAACATCTATTAGCTTATTTGCCCCCCGTTTTTGTCTGCCCCATTGCAGGTTATAGCTTACAGAGAGATATGGCATACGCATATCAAGACGCATGTGCTGTTCATTACGATTCCATTTGCTCAGTGATTTGCTCCCCTGGTCATATTTTCCGAATGGCATGATGATGCCTGCTCCAAATCTCCAAGACTTCCAATTATAGCTGAGAGCTATTATATTGATATCTTCTCTCCATGATATTTTTTCACCCCATAAGTCACGTTGGGCTCTGACGTATTGTCCGGAAAGCACGAATCCCCAGTGACTCAACATTATGGAAGCATTGCCGCTCCATGCATTGTTGCTGAAGGAATAGCCTGACCCGCGCATTTTCTCCATTCTATACTCTATATAACCGCTTGCCATCAACCAGTCCGGGATTATCTCAACTTGAGGAGCAAGGAAGAAAGACAGGTTCTTAAGACCTCGGCTGTTCTCATAGCTTGTGATTAGTCGGTCATTATCCCAATAAAGGATCGGGGTAATGGCATTGGGGGATGTAAACGCACGTATGCCGAAAGAGCCGTTTACACGAGGGAGATTGAAACCATACCGGAAAGTGAGCATATAGGAACTTGCCGTTTTGAGACTCTGGTTTCCTATACGCCACTGAAAACCGTCAAGCTGAAGCGGCACGGTATTGGTTTCTGCCAAAGAGGGTGCTGACTGCCACGATGTGAAGCTAAGACGGAAATTATGGCTTTGATTAAGGGAATATGTTACGGTTGCTTGCGGACGCGGGCTCCATGAATGATTACCCTTATTTGATTCCTTGAAAAGGAAATCGGTATACTGCATACCCATCCCTACTGTGGCAGACCATTTGCCAAATCTCCTGAAATATTCTGCAAAGAAATACAGTTTATCTTGACGCTGGTGGAATATTTCACCCCCTAAATTCTCATATTCCGAACGATTACGGTTCGCTGTATAGGAGACTCCGGCAGTAAAGCGGGAATCTCGCCAGTTCTTAACATAATTTGCCTCTGCCGCATATGCTAAGTTTTTGTCTCTAATATTTGTATTTATATCCGTAATCGGTCCGCTCCCCACTTCATCTTTAATGTGATGCTCGATGTAATCCGAGAATGAATGTCCGCTATAGAACGAGCTGTTGAGGCTAAGGATCAGCATCTGCCTATTTTTGAAATTCTGTTGCCAGTAAAGAGACAGCGAGGGTGTACTTCCATCAGCTCCATTTACGTCGTCAAGCAAAATATCTTCACTTCCATTGCTTAAAGATAGAAGTCCACGGTATGCCCGGCGTTCATTTATATTCTGATGGAAGCCGAACTCAGCCATAAACACTGTGGTATCAGGTTTTATATAATTATATGAAGCCCAAACATCTGCCATTGAGTTGTCAAGCATGCCGCCAAGAGAGGTTTCGTCGCGGGTAATTGATGTCCCGTCGTTATAGGTAAATGTCTCACTATAATCCCTGTGAGATTTGATTTTATTGGTGAGTTTGTAATTTCCACCAAACTCCCATTGTGAGCGACCTACATTGAACTTTGCATCTGCGTTGAATTCTCCCCATGCCGTATTGAGAGCCGGACGTGCCTCAGCAATTAAAGAACCGCCCACGGTCGGATTTGTGACTATAAGGTTGAGCACATAGTTGGCTCCTCCATATCGAAGCCCGGGATTATCGATCCATTCGACACGCTTGATTGTTTCCGGCAACAATGCACGTACCTGATCAATCGATGATTCGCGTCCATTGATACGGACCTGTACGGTCTGACCTACCGCCTGGATGGTTCCAAGAGCATCACTAACCGTCAAAGTCGGAATCATAAGATTGTTCAGAAGCTGGATACCATTCTTTGAATTCTCGACAGCAC
>CAMWLX010000177.1 GCA_947175225.1 uncultured Porphyromonadaceae bacterium | reverse complement strand
CTCCATACGTCCTATTAATCTGAAATATTAGTCACATTTTCCGGCTCCTCATCTATAAGAGTATCGTCAAGATTAGTGAAAACAATATTTCCTGATTTAGTCTCATTTATCTCTCCGTCGATATTGATTTTGAGTATCTTTTTCTTTTTGGCTTCCACAGTGAATGTGTGATTGAAGTCTTCGGTTATCCCTTGACCTTTATGCCAACGAAATCTTAGTTTGAATTCCTTAGTATTGTGATTTAAATCATTCAAAGAATACAATCCTTCCCATGTCTTAGACGCTTCTGAACCGGCATTCAATCTTAATCCATTTGGGAAACGAAGATAATACTCAGGATGGTTAGTAGTAGTGATTGTAGTTCCATTATCAGTTATATCACTAACACTCACACTGGTTTCGCCAGGAATGCTCTCTAAAATCAATTTAAGTCCAAAACATTTATACTCCATTGGTATTTCAACAGAAGTCAATAGGGAGGGATCAAACGAATTTAGATTGCCATAATATCTTTTCACCCTTGGGAAACGCACATCCCCAAATTGAGAAGGCAAGTCATCGCCGGCATCCACAAGAGCAGTCCCATTATTCAGCATTCTTAAATAAAACTTTGCATTTGAAGAATCATATGTGTAGATGAAATCTCCTATATCATCTTTTTCAAAATCGCTGTTGCCATTACTCAATTTAAATGGCTCACCATATCTGCCTTCTGCATGATCCCATAATTTATCCTCCCTCTCTGTCAAAATAGATGCTTCAAAACGATAGGTGTAGCCGGTAGTCAAGTCTATGGAAATACCATTTGTTTTTTTGAAAAGACCATAGGCATACCTTTGCTCAGTGGCATCTTCATCTCCCTTTTCCTTATAATAGACATTTATTCCTACAAAAGTTTCCCCATCGTCTGCACGCAGCAGGGGTTCTTCTGACTCAGAGACATAGTCACCACTAAACGACATACGGATGGTCTTAAGCTTTGGCTTTTCTTTTGAATTGTGAGAACGGTGGTCCCCTCCATCAAAAGAATCCAAATCATTTCCACCCGAAGAGACACCTATGAGCATCCCGACAAAAAGCAACGTGGAGATAAGTTGTTTCATGGTAATGAATATTAAAAATTTGAATTATTTCTTTCAGGAAAGCTAAAGCTAAAGCATTTTTAAGCTTCTGATGGCTCCATTCATGTCCTCTTTCCCGAAAACATAGCTTCCCGCTACTAGCACATCAGCTCCGGCAGCTGCAAGCTCAGCACCTGTCTTTTCATTAACTCCTCCATCTATCTCTATCATAGCTTTTGACCCACTCCTGTCACGAAGATCCTTGAGTTTACGCACTTTTTCGAGAGTTTGCCGGATAAATGGTTGTCCTCCAAAGCCCGGCTCTACCGACATCAGTAGCACTAAATCCAGATCAGCTATTATATCTTCAAGAGTAGAGACAGGAGTCGCGGGATTCAGTGTCACTCCAGCCATCATGCCGGCTTCATGAATATGCTGCACTGTACTATACAGATGAAGGCAAGCTTCCTGATGCACATTCATAATCGCAGCCCCTAAATCTCTCACATGAGAGATCCATTTCTCAGGCTCCACTGTCATCATATGCACATCAAGCGGCTTCTTGCATATCTTTGCAACTCCTTGAAGCACAGGAAAACCAAAAGAAATGTTTGGCACAAACACTCCATCCATCACATCAAGATGAAGGAAATCAGCTTCCGAAGCATTGATTTTTTCTATTTCCTTTCTTAAATTAAGGAAATCAGCTGCAAGCAGCGACGGAGATATCTTCATTGCTTTGTATTGTAGTTTTTCTTTTTAAACGCATTGTATAAGATATACATAATGCATATCACAAGAATTCCGTAGCCAATATAAGTCAAATAACTATTGTATTGCTCTACTTTCTCAAACAAATCTTCAGGCGACACATGAAGAGAGAGCCAGTAGCCCAGACCTGCAAGGATGGCATTCCATACCATTGCTCCGAGAGCAGTAAAGAGGGCAAAGACTCCTATATTCATTTTTGAAAGTCCGGCCGGTATTGATATAAGTTGGCGTATCGCCGGAATCAGACGACCTACGAATGTAGAAACAGCTCCATGCTTGTCGAAGTATGCCTCTGCCTTATCTACCTTAGCCCTATCTATCAGGCAGGCATGGCCAAACTTACTGTCGGCAAAAGCATAGACTATCGGGCGACCAACCCAAAGAGACAAGAACTAATTTATGAAAGCACCGCAAAGTGCACCTAATGTAGCCACCAGCACCACGACAAAGATATTCATATCTCCACCCACACCCGTGTTGGTACATGCCAAATAGGCTGCCGGAGGCACTACTACCTCACTTGGAAAAGGAATGAATGAACTCTCAATTGTCATGAAGAGAAACACAAACAGATAGTTGGCATTCTCCACAAACCACTGGAAAAACTGAGATGCGTCAAACAGACTTGCGAGTATCATGATATTGTAGTATCTTCTTGAAAAATTAAGTTTTATCTTGATTTAGTTTATGATGCAGCAGGCAATTGCTCAACATAAATGCAAATTTAGCAATAATATTCTAAACCTACAACATTTGTGAGATTTATTTTTGACTTTAACATAAAACACCTGCGTATTCCATTATAGAATTAGTTTATGCGCTTCCTTAACAACTTATGTCTTAATTATCTTTCCGACATTCTTCAAGCCAAGCTTTAACTGTATCTATAAATTCCGCGTCCGGCATATCATAAGGAAGCCAACGAATAGGCAGACCCCTCTTTTCCATCCCTCTAAACCATGTCATCTGACGCTTGGCAAACTGATGGATGGAGATTTCAAGTTGCCGCTTCATCTCAATTAGACTAAGCTTCCCTAAGACATGAAGAGTGACAAACTTATATTCCAGACCATAATATATAAGATCTTCAGGTGTTATGCCACTCGCTATCAAACCTCTTATCTCATCTATCATCCCTTCTTCAATCCTTGAATCAAGGCGGCGGCTAATCTTCTCCCTTCTGGCATCACGAGGAATATCTATTCCAATGACAAGGCTATCGAGGGGTCTGACTGCAGCGCGGTCGGCAGCTTCAGCTTCTTCCGGATGATCTGAATAATATTGTTGGATTTCTATTGCCCTAAGGGCGCGTTCTCGAGTATCGACATCTGTAGAGTTATGGAGCGTTTTGTATGTCTTTAAGATTTCAGTCAGTTCTTCAAGATTTTTCCCCGACAATGATTGCCTGAGCTCTTCATTCCTTTCCACTTCAGGCAAGACAAGCCCCGACAAGGCTGCTTCGACATACATCCCGGTCCCTCCACAAAGCACCGGAAGTTTTCCTCTCGAAATCACATCATCCTTTGCCTTGTGGAAGTCAGTCAGAAATCTGTGAAGATTATACTTTTCTCCTGCATTGGCTATGTCGATAAGGTGATAGTTTACGTCGCCATATTCACCCAGATCCTTCCCGGTGCCAATATCCATGCCACGATAGACTTGCCGGCTGTCGCCACTGAGTATTTCTCCTCCAAAAGCAGAGGCTATAGAAACAGCACGGCGTGTCTTTCCACACGCCGTCGGACCCACCACCGCTATTATTTCAGGTCTGAGTATCCTTTTCATTCAAATCAATATTTCTTATGATATGTCTGACTACTGCTCTTTCCGGAAGCGCCACGGAGGAATTTTTTTAGCTTGAAAAATTTAGTGTCGCTATTGAAATCAGCTATATTCAGCCACTTGTCGTCTTGGAAATCGATATTACTCTTCCTTACGTCGGCAAGTGTAAGAGTAGACTTATACGACTTAATCTTATTCTTTCTATACCCGTCTTCATCATAAGTCTTCTCTGTGAGTATGATTGTGGAGAGGCGAGTCAAGTCTGCAAGTGCATTTGTAGCAATTTTGAGGGGCATAGTATTGTAGACTCTTTTGACATCATTAAAATGCACCCATTCTCCTTCTTCTGCCATATCCTGATAGTCTGAAATGTCGCCATCAAGGAAATAAAAATATCTTAGAAGAGAATGTTTATCAATTCCTGCAAGATGTCTGCCGTAGAAGAATCTGAGTTCACCATCCTGTTTGCCCGTCATGCGCTCTACAATTTTCTTTACATCTGAAGTTGGGATGCCATTGACCGTCCTCTTTGTTATAAACGGAGTGTCAAAAACTCCCGCTTTATTATTAAGACGATCGAAGGCATTCCTATTTATATAGACATATTCTCCGCAGATGACATAGAATCGAAGATAGGTATGGGCAGTGATATCCTGAAGTTCTTCAGGAGTAATAATCTCGTTATGCTCCTGAAGGTCAAGATAGAGATTGAAATATCTCATCATAAAGTAGATTTCATCAAGAATCACGGCAATCACTACTATCCATAAGAACACATACCAGTCGCGTCCATTTTGATTTATGCTGACATATTCATTAAGATAATAATACCACACAATAGCAGTCAAGACAGCAAAGACACAGACCATATTCTTCAATTGAAGATTGGTCTCACTGTTGATCATCAATCCGAAATAGCCTCGTTCCCTCTCTATTCCATATTGAGCACGAAACTGCTTGTAGGAAGGCATAGATTTCTTGAAAAACAATGTAAATGCAGTCACTACAAGAGCAATCGGGAGCAAAATCAAAGAAGGCAGGAAAGGATCGTTAAAAAATATGATTTCATTTGGGAAGTGATAAAGACCTAAGACCTGAATCACTACAAGAATGATGCTGACAAATGTATATCCGAGAAGGCTATAAAGCATAGTTTCCACTATCAACATGCAACTGCCATTCTTTGATCCATTGTTGTTCCAGATCATTGTATACAGCACTCCACATAGGAATAGAGACAATGCAGGCGCCATATAGAATGGCAAGATATGCACTCCCCCCATTATGATACCTACGCAAAGAAGAGACCATGCAAGATTGCGCCATAGGTAATAGAGCTGCATACTGTTTATTTTCCGTAAGTCTTCCATATTGATGCCAGTAGTTAGTAATCTTATTTTAAATTTGTGTCAAGGAAGTCCACCACCTTACTGTAGAGTTGAGTTCTTGCGTTGCCGGTACGCAGGGAATGGTCCATTCCGGTGAATACCATCATATCGAACATCTTACCTTCAAAATTAATCTTCGATGTGTATTTCAGAGTATTGTAGAAATGCACATTGTCATCGCTTGATCCGCTCATGATGAGAAGGCGTCCTTTAAGTCTCTGGCTTCTGCCAATTGCCGATGAAGATGCATATCCCTCTTCATTCTGAGCAGGAGTACGCATAAAACGTTCGGTATAGATAGAGTCATACCATCGCCAGTCAGTCACAGCTGCCATTGCCACTCCACACTTGAAAGGAGTATTCTCTGCCGTCATTTCCATAAGGGTCATGTAGCCGCCATAACTCCATCCGAACAACGACATACGGGATGCATCAACATAAGGGAGCATTGCGATCTCATTTGCACCGGCTATCTGATCTTCGGTCTCATACTTCCCGAGGTGCATATATACGCTATGACACCATTCGGCACTTCTGCCGCCGGTGCCTCGGCCATCTACCACAGCCACAACATAACCTGACTGTGCTATATAGTTAAGGCCATCAAGCTGCCATTTATTAGTCACTTGCTGCGATCTCGGACCATTATATTGATACATCATAAGGGGATATTTCTTAGACGCATTGAAGTCAGCAGGCTTCATTATCATAGCATCCATATCCTGTCCGACAGCATTCTTCACTGTAGTGAGCTCAAATTTTGGGGAGCCGGCATATCTTGCTGCATAAGCAGCATTCATCTCAAGCTCTGCAACTTTCTTTCCCGCGGTGCTCCATAGAGTATACTGAGGAGGGGTGCTAAGGTCGCTCCATCGTCTGACGTAATATGAGAAATCCTTGCTGAATGAGCAGGATTCCCACCCTGCACCATCATGAAGCAACTTCATCACTCCTTTTGCATCCACCATTGCGACGTTTCGGTTGACGGCTCCAAGTTTAGTAGTTTGCACAAAATGAGCTCCGGCTGCCGACTTCCCGTAGTAGTCAGTGACATTGAAGTCTCCCTTGGTAATTTGGCGCAGCTGACTGCCGTTGTAGCTATATTCATATAGATGTGTCCAGCCGCTTTTGTCAGAAGCAATGACAAATGAATCATTGCCATAATGCACCATATTGTAGACATCATTGTCTATCCAAGCCTTACTTTGCTCGGAATAGACTTGAGTTGCAACTGTAGAACCGGGATTGACACTGAAAATCCTGAGATCGTTCTGGTCTCTATTGAGTTTCATGACCATAAGCTTCTCCCCTTTTCCATCAAACTGGATGTTGGGAACATAGTCGTCTTTTCCGAGTTGAAGCTGCATCTCCTTTGTCACTCTCGAATTCAAATCATAGGCATGAACCGAAACAATTGAATTTGGATACCCTGGAAGAGGATATTTATAAGTAAACGAAGTGGGATATGGATCGCCAAGGGGATCTTTTGCGTAATATGAACGATAATCATCAAAGCTATAAGCCGGGACATCTGTCTCATTCCATTTCACAAAAGCGAGTGTCTGGTCGTCACCACTCCAACAGAGAGTGCAAAGCACCCCGAATTCTTCCTCATAGACCCAATCCGGGGCACCGTTTGTGATTTTATTGACCGCTCCATCTGTAGTGACAGCAATATCTGTATTATAATCAAGATTGGATATGAAGACATTATTGTCTCTGACATATGCTACGCGCAAACCATCGTGCGACATCGTGGCGCCTCTTTGGGCACCCTGAGAAGACACACGCTGCATTGTGGCTCGCATTATGTCGTAGACGTAGTATTCAGCAGTGAAACTGTAGCGCCATATACCTTTTACATCGTTCCATAGAAGAATCTTCCGCCCATTGTCTGATATTTGATACCCATCAAAAGAATCAATCTTCAGCTGACCTTTCACAGCATCAAGGTCGAAGAGTGTACCTGTCTTCTTGCCGGTCTCATAACTGTATATGTCGATCTTACGGCCATCTTTGCTTACCATGCTATAGGTCTTCCCATCTGCCATGGGACGCATCTCCCCTATTCCAGCAGGCACACATACTTTCAAGTCGCAATAATCCGCAGCCTTGAGAGGGGCAGCCGCTGAAGCAGAAGCCACCGCCATATATCCCATCGCTGCAAGCATCAGAGCTTTTTTCTTCATATCCTCATCAATTAATAAGAACGAGCAAAAATG
>CAMWLX010000176.1 GCA_947175225.1 uncultured Porphyromonadaceae bacterium | reverse complement strand
GTCTTATAAATCTTATGATTATTCTGATGGTTTGCAGACGATTCCTTTTCCTTTGCGGCCATTTATGGCTATTGGGAGGGGGGAATCGAAGTCGACTACCCGGAGATTCCCTTTTTCGTAGGAAGCAGGCATGGCATTCAGGTATTCCTCGTTGAAGAAACCGTTGTCGGCAGCCGGATCAACCGTGAAATAGCCTACCCCGAAGGAGGTCAGATTCTGGAAGAAATGGGTGCCTTGTGATGGCTCGATGCGATAGCCTCGCATCGCATACTCTACGATGACTCTTGCGCCGGCTATCTGTGGCCAGCGCACCGGGATTCCGAGTGCAGAATCACTTGATCCCCAACGTCCGGGACCGACAAGGACGTATGGCTTGTTTTGCTCCATCATCATCTTGTTGACGGCATCCACTTCCTGAGCAAGCTCAACATTGTTGGCTGCATCGAAACCCTCGCTCCGCACATATACTACCGTCTTGACATTATCCATCAATCCATGACCAAGAGCCGAATCACTCTTGACTATCAACTGGCTGTCAGGCACATCAAGCAGAGAATCATCAAGCATCTCCTTGCGGTCGACAATCGGGCGCATCTGCAGCCAGTAAAGAGTACCTTTACGCTCGCTCTTAGCTGCATCAGGGGCTATTATACCGGCAAACTCGATCTCCACCGGGCGTCCCATTTCGTATTGGCCGGTGGCAAGCATCAGCTCAGCAGCCTCGGCAAGAGGATATACGCCCTGCTTCAGCACATTGGCGAAAGTGACGAGTTTTCTACCCGTTCCGAACTCACTGTCGCGGATCATATAGTCGTTGAGGTCGAAAGTTGAGACCAGATACTTCAGCGCACCGGTCTTGAAAGCTTCAGCCACTGTAATTTTCTTGAGATTGAAAGAGTCATCGGTCTTGAAATCAGTAGCCTCCGTCTGCTCGAGGGCGTAGATATGCTTTTGAGTGTCGCGCAGGGCAAGCTGCACGGTAGATGTCTGGAGCACTTTCCCGGGATGCTTTGGGGAGAAACGGAGTGCCAAACCACCGTCAACGATATATTTACCGAGACCGGCAGCTATTTCCACCACTCCATCTTCAGCCTGCTCATCACCGATGGGATAATAGTTGAGCGAACGCCCGACTCCGGAGAATGACGGATAATAAAGCCCTCCATGGTCTTCGCCAACCACCTCCTGCAATATCACTGCCATCTTTTCCTGGTCGATGACATTGCTTGTGGCATTCATATATAGCTTGGAGTCAGAGAAAAATACAGAGGCGTATACTCCTTTGACGGCATTACACAGCTGCGTGATCATCTTTTCCTTGTCGTCGAGATGCGGAATCATGTAGGTAGAGTAAATTCCGGCAAATGGCTGATAGTGCGAGTCTTCGAGAAGTGATGAACTTCTGACGGCAAGGGGGCGGTCGATCACATCATAGAGGTATGCGAAGTCTTCCTTAAGTTTTTTGGGGAGTTTGGCAGAAAGAAATGCTTTCAGAATTTCCTCATCCGGAGCGTCGCTGAGCGCTACAGGATAGAGGTTGTTGCTCTCCATAAATTCATCGAATATATCGGTGCATAGCACGAGTGTGCGTGGAATACTGATACTGATTCCATTGAGGTTGTCGAATGCCGGATTGCGCTTTATTATCTGGTCGATGAAAGCGAGGCCACGCCCCTTGCCTCCGAGCGAACCCTGCCCGATACGGGCAAAGTTGCTGTAGCGGTCGAAGCGGCCTTTGCGGAAAATAGCAACGACACCACGGTTTTTCATCCGTCGATATTCCACAATGCAGTCGAGGATGATCTTTCTGACCATTGGAGCCTGATCCATGCTCTCAAATCTGATGGCATTTATAGCCTCAGCAATTGGAAATATAGCTCGGCTGTATAGCCAACGGGAGAAATCGTTGTTGGCGCAATGGCGGAAGAGAGCCTCAGAGGGGATGTTGTTGACGGCAACCTGAAGGTCTTTCAATTCATGGAAGCGCATCAGCTCATTGCCTGTAAGAGGGTCTTTTATGATGAAGTCGCCAAAGCCGAAGAGAAAGTCTACGGCTTTGCCGAGATCTTGCGGCAGAGTCTTGCTTTCCTTGTCGAGGAATGTCAGTCGCATTGCCTCGGCAAGGCGGCGGTTGGATGTCTCAGTGCTTTCGAGGATGATAGGGATGAAAGGGTTGCGCTCATGCACATAGGCAGCGAAACGCATGCCCGCATGAGGGTCTTTCACTCCGTTGCGCGGAAATCGAACGTCGCTGATGATGCCGAGCATATGCTTGCCGTAGCGGTCGAAGAGCTGTATAGCCTCCTCATAGTCGCGGGCGAGAAGCACTTTCGGACGTCCGCGCATGCGCAGCATCCTCTCATGCTCATTGAGGGCCTCGGTGGAAAATTCCATCGATTGCTTCAGCAAGTGCTTAAATAGATAAGGGAGGATAGAGCTATAGAATCTGATGGAGTCTTCTACGAGAAGAATACATTGCACTCCTACATTCAGCACGTCGATTTCGGCGTTCATGCGGTCTTCCATCAGCTTGATGATTGCGAGTATGAGGTCGACGTTGCCGAGCCAGGAGAAGACGTAGTCTACGCCCGAAAGGTCTTCATTTGCAATACGCCTCCTCACCTCCTTTGAGAACGGGGTGAGCACCACGAAAGGGACATCCGGATATAGTTGCTTGATCTGCTTTGCAGCAGTAAAAGTTTCCGACACGTCTACTCCTGGCATAGCCATGATAAGGTCGAAATGCTTGGTCTGGAGCATGGCGAACGCCTCCTGATAGTTGGCAACCATCGTGAAGCGGGGAGGGGAACTCAGGTTTAGGGAGACGTATTCGAAATAGACTTGTTCCTCCACTCTCCCGTCTTCCTCCATCATGAAGGCATCATAGGGAGTGGCTATAAGTAAAACGGAGAAGACACGCTTCTGCATAAGGTCTGCAAAAGCCGTGTCTCTCAGATGTACGCGCCCGTCAGGGCCGATATATGGCAAATTTGGTGTCACTGCTCTTTCATCTTAGATTCAAGGAATTTCTCAAGGGCAGCGGTCATAGATGGGGTTTCCGGGGAAGGGGCACTGAAGTCAAGGCGCAGGCCGGCATCTTCAACAGCCTTTGCCGTAGTGGGCCCGAAAGTGCCGATATATTTCCCATTGACGTTCTGGTCGAAGTCCGGGAAGTTCTTCTTCAGAGAAGTGATACCGGAAGGGGAGAAGAAGAGGAGCACATCGTAGTCAAACGGCTCGTCTTGAGTGAAGTCATTGGTCAGGGTGCGAAACATGACAGCTTTCGTGAGGTTGATTCCCAATGCTTCGATGGCGCTTGTGTCTTCCTTGTTGACGTCGCTTACGGGCATAAGGAATTTCTCCTTCTTGATTTTATTGACGGCAGCTACAAACTGTGGGTCATTGAGTTTGCCGGTTGTGCCGAAAGCTATCTTGCGTTTCCGGTAGACGATGTATTTCTGGAGGTAGTGTGCCACTTGCTCCGTGGTGCATACATATCGCATTGTGTCTGGTATGCTTACACGCGACTCTTCACAGAGTCGGAAGAAATTATCTACAGCAGTGCGCGAAGTCAATATTATGGCAGTGTAGTCAGCAAGATTCAGCTTCTCCTGACGGAACTCCTTGATCGAAAGACCTTCAACTTTGATCATTGAACGGAACACCACTTCCACTCCGTATTTTTCAGCTATGTCATAATAGGGGCTTTTGCCCGATGCCGGTTGCGGCTGCGAAACCAATATCTTCTTTATCATTTTGTTTTTCATTGTTTTAGCCAAGCAGTGTACACGCAAGGCCAAAAGTAATCACCAAGGGGACTATTTCCAGACTGCAAAGATAATACAAAAAAACGACCCAGAGCGAACTTTCTGTGAAAAAAATGCGAAAACCTTTCACTATAAAGAGAAATTTCACGAATATTAACATCGTGAAAGCAGCAATGACGATATGAGGCACATTAGCGGGATAAGTGAGGGCCAATAGTGCCAGAGGGAAGAAGAAGACGGCGCCAAGCCCCATGCCGGCAGTATATCCACGCACCCAAAGCTGAGTGTGAATGGAGTCGCTGAAGACTTTTCCCACTACCGTATAGCACACCCACATTGCCCCGATGTAAGCGCAGGCAAGGGCCATGCATGCCAGCGAGGAAGGGAGCTCCCCGCTGACCATGACTCCGGGAGAAGGAATTTCAGGCTTGATTGGAACGACGCTTCCAAAGAGGGCCACTCCTTTGCTCAATAGCACTCCGATGCTGCATCCTGAAAGGAGAAGCACCAAGAATATCAAAGATGTCTCTTTCACTGTAGTGTCGAAAAGATTCTCGCGTTCTCTCACTTCCGTCAGATCCCGATAGAAAGAATCGAGAAATTTGAAATTCCCCCTTACGCGGATGCATACGAGGAAAAAGAGTGAGAAGAGAATAAGGTAGATCCAACTTGTAGCTTGGCTCTCAAGCAGATCGGGCATTGTTATTTCATCCATCCTTCTTTTCTATACCAGTCAATGCTTTCATCCACTCCTTGGGAAAGGGGTGTCGGGGCTGTGAATCCGAAAGCCTCACGTGCTTTGCGGGTATCCGCGCTCCAGTTGCGTTGCTTCATTATGTTGTATTTGTCTGTGTTCAAAGTGGAGGGTTTTCCCCTGACAACTCCTATCTTCTCGCATATCCAGCTGACAGCCTTCGTGCCCCATAGCGGAACCTTTACAGGGACAATCACCTTCTTATGGAGCGTTGCAGCTACAATCTTGCGGAATTCCGCCTGACTATAGGCACGGGGCTCTGCGATATTGTAGATTTCCTTCACAGGAGCCTTCTCCAAGGCCTCGAATACGGCTTCGGCAAGGTCGGGAGCATAGATGAAGGTGAGCAGCTGCTTCCTGAACCCTACTGAGAAGTCGAAACCCTTGCGCATAGCGTCGAACATTAGAAAATAGTCGTGGTCGCGCGGGCCATAGATGCCCGTGCAGCGGAAGATGATGTATGGCACGCTGTTCATCTGCAGCAGCATTTCCGCCTTTAGTTTGGAGGCTCCGTATCTGGTGTTGGGTTGAGGGATCATCATCTCGTTGAAGGGGGTATACGAGCGGCTGTCGCCGGGCCCCATTGCTGAGAGCGAACTGATGTAGAGGAATTTTTCGGGCATCATACCGGTATGCTCGAGAGTCTCTACAAAAGTGCGTAGAATATCGTGGTTGATATGGTCGAAATCTTTGTAGCGCAAGCATTTCGTGGCACCGAGATTGTAGATGATCCAATCCCATTTCTCTCCTTCCGGCAGGGTTGAGGTCAGCACTCGCTCTACGTCGGAGGGGTCTTCAAAATCGAAATCGATGCGAGTGACTCCGGATTTTGGAAACCACTTGTCGGACGTACTCGCCCTGACTCCGGCATACACCTTGAGGTCAGGGATTGCGACCGCTTTTTCAAGCAGATGCGAGCCAAGGAATCCTCCGGCTCCGATGATCAATACTCTTTTCATTTTTGCTTTATAGGGGCTCTAAGGGCTTTAGGCTTTAGAATTATATTCAGTCTTCTTCGTCGGGGATATAGGTGGCTTCGCGCATCTCCCGATATTCCTCCCAGTCCGGATCTTCAGTGGCATCAAACTTGAGAGGAAGTTCAGGAAGCGCGGCGAGTGCGCGGTTGAAGACTTTGCCGAAGATGCTGAGGCTGTGGGTATAGAATATCCAGTCGCGGCGTCCGCAGCCGGTATAGATACCGGTCATTACGCCGCATTTGTCTTTGTTAAACTCCTCGATGAGGGCATCCGTAGCTTGCTCCATGAGAGCAGCGTCGTTGTCGTTGGGCATGCCGTCAGGCAATGGGGCATAGTCCCAACTGACTGTGACTCTTACCGGGAATTTGCCCGGACGTTGCCATTTCTCTATATCGTCTCTGCCGGTGATGATGATTGTCTTTCCGTCATCTCCCTCAGCCGGGTATGTCCACCACTTCATTTTAATTTAGAATTTGGAATTTAGAATTTAGAATTTTTTCATGGATTCTCATGGGAGCTCATGGGTTAGAGCATAGGGGCAGGCTGGGAAGCCTGCCCCTCCATGGGCTCCTCCATAGCTTCATTCTCTCGCTTTTCGTAGGCATCTACTATGCGCTGCACGAGGGGATGCCTTACGATGTCTTTTTTCTCGTATTCTATTATGCCTATTCCTTTGACTCCTCTCAGGATGCGAAGGGCTTGGATCAGTCCGCTCTGTACAGTCCGGGGAAGGTCGATCTGAGTGGTGTCGCCGGTCACTATCATCTTGGCGTTGTGCCCGAGTCGGGTCAGGAACATCTTCATCTGATGTTTCGTAGTGTTCTGGGCTTCGTCGAGGATGATTATGGCATCGTTGAGCGTGCGTCCTCGCATGAAGGCGAGAGGAGCGATCTGTATGGTGTCGGTCTCCATGTATTCCTTCAGTTTCACTTGCGGTATCATGTCTTCGAGGGCATCATAGAGAGGGCGCAGATATGGGTCGATCTTGTCTTTCATGTCGCCTGGCAGAAACCCGAGTTTTTCGCCGGCTTCCACGGCAGGACGCGATAGCAGGATGCGGCGGCACTGACGGTTTTTCAATGCTGCCACTGCCAGGGCTATGGCGATGTAGGTCTTGCCGGTTCCGGCAGGACCGAGGGCAAAAGTAAGGTCGTTTTCAGCAAACGACTTCACCATCCTTGCCTGGTTGGCGTTGCGTGGAGAGATTGGCCGGCCGTTCTGTCCGAAGATGATCACTCCTTCCGAATTTATTGCCTTCGGGGCATCGCCCTTGATTATATCGATTATTACGTCTTCCGTGAGTTTATTGTATTTCACGGCATATTCCTCGATTTCATGTATTTTCTGTTCGAAATCGAGAGTCTCGGATTCCTCGCCTATCACTTTTATCACGTTGCCGCGTGCGGCTATACGCAATTTCGGGAAGAGATTGCGGATTAGGCTTATATTGTTGTTGTTGACCCCGTAGAATGTATGCGGGTCAATCTGGTCGATTATTACGGTTCTTTCGTTCACGTTCTTGTTAATTTTGAATTTTGAATTTAGAATTTAGAATTTTAGGTCTTCGTAATGGTTGTGACTAAAAAATCATAACTCAAAAGAATATTCTAAATTCTCAATTTTGAATTTAGAATTTTAGGTCTTCGTAATGGTTGTGACTAAAAAATCATATCTCAAAAGAATATTCTAAATTCTAAATTCTCAATTCTAAATTCTCAATTCTAAATTCTCAATTCTC
>CAMWLX010000175.1 GCA_947175225.1 uncultured Porphyromonadaceae bacterium | reverse complement strand
ATAATTCTAAATTCTAAATTCTAAATTCAAAATTAATAAAAGATGGCTAAATCATATGAAGCCTCCGGTGTGAATCTTGAAGCCGGATATGAAGTAGTAAGCCGCATCAAAAAGCATGTGGCAAGCACAAACCGCCCGGGCGTGATGGGAAATATCGGAGCTTTTGGCGGGATGTTCGACCTTGCAAGCCTTGGATATAAGGAGCCGATTCTTGTGAGCGGCACAGACGGGGTAGGCACAAAATTGAAAATAGCTTTCGCTGTCGATAAGCACGATACAATCGGCATTGACGCTGTGGCAATGTGCGTAAACGATGTACTTGCACAGGGTGCTGAACCTCTTTTCTTCCTTGACTATGTGGCAGTTGGCAAGAATGAGCCAGCAGTGGTTGAGGCAATTGTCTCAGGAGTAGCTGAAGGTTGCCGTCAGGCAGGATGTGCTCTAATCGGCGGTGAGACTGCAGAAATGCCCGGAATGTATCAGCCGGGTGACTACGATATAGCAGGATTTACTGTTGGCGCAGTAGACCGAAGCAACCTTATCGATGGAAGCAAAGTGAAGACCGGTGATGTGCTGGTCGGAATTGCATCTTCAGGAGTACACTCCAACGGATTTTCACTTGTCCGCAAGATCGTAGCCGATGCAGGTCTTGAATTCGACAAGAAATATGAAGAGACCGGCGATAAGACTCTTGGAGAAGTGCTTCTTACTCCAACACGCATTTATGTAAAACCTGTTCTCGACGTAATCCGCAACGTTGATGTTCACGGAGTAGCACACATAACCGGCGGCGGTTTTGACGAGAATATCCCACGAATCCTCCACGATGGACAAGGCATCGAAGTAAAAGAAGGCTCATGGGAAATCCTGCCTGTCTTCAATCTTCTTGAAAAATATGGCAACGTACCTCATCGCGAGATGTTCAACATCTTCAACATGGGCATTGGCATGGTGCTTGCTGTAGATGAAAAAGATGCACCCAAAGCCATAGAAATCCTCGAAAACCACGGCGAAAAAGCCTCCATCATCGGCAAAATCACCGACAAGCCAGGAGTAGAAATCATCTAAATAATAATAGAGCCTTTAAAGCCTTTAGAGCCCTTAAAGCCTTTAGAGCCACTAAAGCCCTTAGAGCCCTAAAAAAATAAAAGCAATTCAAACAAAATATATGAGAGCATTAATTAGCGTAAGCGACAAGCGCGGCGTAGTGGATTTCGCTCGTCAACTTCAGGAGATGGGCTGGGAAATCATCGCCACCGGCGGCACTATGAAAGCCCTCCGCGATGCCGGACTTAAGATTATCAACATCAGCGATGTGACCGGTTTCCCTGAGATCTGCGAAGGTCGCGTGAAGACACTTCACCCCAAGGTACATGGTGGACTTCTCGCCCGTCGAGATGTCCCGGAGCATATGGCAGAAATAGCTGCAAACGGCATTGAGACCATCGAAATGGTCTGCGTAAACCTCTACCCCTTCGAGGCAACCATCGCCAAAGAAGGCGTGACTCTTCAAGATGCCGTCGAGAATATCGACATAGGCGGACCTTCAATGCTTCGCAGCGCAGCAAAGAACTTTGCTTCCGTGACAGTAGTTTGCGACCCCGATGACTACAGCAAGATTATCGAAGAAATTCGCGCTACAGGATATACAACTTACGAAACCCGCTTCAAACTCTCTGCAAAAGCATATACCCACACTGCTCTTTACGATAGCCATATCGCTACATATATGCGAGAGAAAGCAGGTCTGGAAGAGAAACTATTCCTTTCATTCGACCGCGTTCAGACTCTTCGCTACGGCGAGAATCCTCACCAGAATGCAGCTCTTTACAAGGCGCCGGAAGAGGAATCATACTCTCTTCTCAGCGCAAAGCAGCTTAATGGCAAGGAACTCAGCTACAACAATATCCAGGATGCAAATGCAGCGCTCAATATCGTGCGTGAATTCGATGAGCCATTCTGCGTAGGACTGAAGCATATGAATCCTTGCGGAGCTGCAGTAGGCGCTACTATTGAAGAGGCTTGGCAGAAGGCATATGAGGCTGACAAGGTGAGCATCTATGGCGGTATCGTAGCTATGAACCGCCCACTGACTCTTGAAGTGGCTAAGGCTATGAAACCTATCTTCCTTGAAATCGTAATGGCTCCGGCTTTCGATGAGGATGCACTGGAACTTTTGAAGACTAAGAAAAACCTCCGTATTCTTGAAGTGAAGATGGATGGCAGCAAAGAGGCTCAGCGTCAATATGTGGGTATCAACGGAGGTCTTCTCGTGCAGGATGCTGATACTACAATCAAAGACATCACTGCCGATATGACTGTCACTGAAAAGAAACCAACCGAACAGGAACTGAAGGATATGAACTTCGCTTGGCGCATAGTGAAGCATGTGAAGAGCAACGCTATCGTGATTGTCAAAGGTGGTATGACTCTCGGAGTCGGTGCCGGTCAGATGAACCGTGTCGGAAGTGCTGAAATTGCGCTTCAAGAGGCACTTGCCTCAGGCAATACTGAGGGTCTCGTGCTTGGCAGCGATGGTTTCCTTCCTTTCGGCGACACAGTTGAACTCGTAGCAGACAAGGGCGTGACAGCTATCGTTCAGCCCGGTGGATCTATCCGCGACCAGGAATCTATCGACAAGGCAAACGAGAAGGGCTTGACAATGCTTTTCACAGGAATGCGCCATTTCAAACATTGATTCTTTATGGAACTTCATCATTTATATAGCGAAGCTATTCCGCCGAAGGAAAATCAGTTTCAGGTGCCGAATATGCAGCCGGGACGTGAAGAGGAAATCCGTCCCGGAAAGACAGTGATGGTGATAGGGAGCGGCGGTCGTGAACACGCTATCGTTGATGCCCTCTCCCGCAGTCCGCGCGTACAGAAGATCTATGCTTGCCCCGGCAATCCCGGAATGTCAAAGCATGCCACTTGCGTTCCAATCGGAGTCACAGACATTCAGGATCTCGTAGACTTTGCAAAAGAGAAGAGAGTCGATCTTACTGTTGTAGGTCCGGAGGCATCGTTGGCAGCAGGAGTTGCTGATGCTTTCAAAGCTGAGGGTCTCCGTATATTTGGTCCTACAAAGGCAGGCGCTCGCATCGAGTCAAGCAAGGAGTTTGCTAAGGAGATAATGGAGAAATACGGCGTACCCACAGGTTTCTACAAGAGCTTTGACAAATATGAGGAAGCCAAGGCATATGCCGAGTCTCTTCCATTGCCGACCGTAATTAAATATGATGGTCTGGCAGCAGGAAAGGGTGTAGTGGTGGCAGCAACGAGAGAAGAAGCTGATGCTGCACTGCGCGATATGCTTCTTGACTCAGCATTCGGACAAGGTCGAGTTCTTATCGAGGAATTCCTTGATGGTCCTGAGTTCTCATTCATGTGTGCCGTTGGTGGTCGGAAGGTATATCCGCTTGCTCTTGCTCAGGACCATAAACGTGCTTATGACGGAGATAAAGGTCCGAATACAGGTGGTATGGGTGCATACTCACCCCTCCCCTTCATCACTGAAGAGATTCGCGAAAAGGCTCTAAAAGAGATTCTTCAGCGCACTGCCGACGGCCTTGCCGACGAAGGCATCGAATACACCGGCATTCTCTATGGAGGACTAATCTTGACAAAAGATGGACCAAAAGTCATCGAGTTCAATGCCCGTTTTGGCGATCCAGAGACAGAAGTGGTGCTTCCACGCCTTGAAAGCGACATCTACGATCTCTTTGATGCAGCAATTGATTCTGCAGATCATGAGACTAAGTGGAGCGACGACGCTTGCCTTGGAGTGGTATTGGCATCCGACGGCTATCCGGGTTCATACAAAAAAGGAGTTGAACTTGACTTTGATGGATGCTCGAAAGTATTCCACATGGGTACAACCGTTAAGAATGGGAAGCTCCAGAGCGCAGGCGGCCGCGTGGCAATGGTGACAGGCAAAGGCAAGACCCTTGAGGAAGCCGCAGCCAATGCATATGCCGATGTAAAGAAGTCTGCAAAAGAAGGACTTTTCTATCGCTCAGACATTGGGAAGCAAGTACTCTAATTAATTTAGAATTGTATTTTTCATGACAAACCATGGTAAATCATGTTAATACATGGTTTATCATGATTACTGACAACTAATAACTGACGACTAAAAATGACTGACAGATACGGAAGAGACGTGATGCGTCGCGTCTGGACTGAAAAAAATAAATTTGACGCTTACTTGAAGGTGGAGATCCTCGCTGCTGAGGCTTGGAGCAAACTCGGTGTCATTCCGGAAGAGGATGTAAAGAAACTTTGGGATAAGGCTACATTTGACATCGACAGAATCAAGGAAATTGAAGTGCAGACTCGCCATGATGTTGTTGCTTTCACACGCGCCGTCAGCGAAAGCCTTGGCGAAGAACGTAAGTGGGTGCATTATGGACTCACTTCTACTGACGTAGTAGACACTGCAAATGGCTACCTCTTCAAGCAGGCAGACGAAATAATCAAGGAAGACCTTGATAAATTCTGCGAAATGCTCAAAAAGCAGGCAATCCGATTCAAAAACCAACCATGCATCGGACGCACTCATGGCATACATGCCGACATCACAAGCTTTGGCCTGAAGTGGGTGCTTTGGCTTGCTGAAATGAAACGCAACGTAGAGCGATTCAAACTTGCTGCTGCAGGTGTTGAAGTAGGAAAACTCAGTGGTGCAGTAGGAAACTTTGCAAATATTCCTCCATTTATTCAGGATTATGTTTGCGAACATCTCGGCATTAACTCTGCCGATGTTTCAACTCAGGTGATCCAACGCGACCGCCATGCTTATTATATGGCAACTCTCGCTCTTATTGCATCCAGCTTGGAACAGATGGCGATGGAAGTTCGCAACCTTCAGCGTACAGAGGTGCATGAAGTGGAAGAAGCTTTCGGAAAGGGTCAGAAAGGTTCAAGCGCGATGCCACACAAGCGCAATCCTATCGGAAGCGAGAATATTTGCGGCTGTGCCCGGGTAATGCGCGGCTACATGGCAACGGCTTATGAAAATGTAGCTCTATGGCATGAGCGTGATATTTCCCACTCTGCTACAGAGCGTATAATCATGCCTGATGCAACTATTCTTCTCGACTATATGCTCAATCGCATGATGGGTATCCTCGAAAATCTCACCATTTTCGAAGACAAGATGATGGCAGACATCTATATGACCAACGGTGTCATCTTCGCACAACGCGTGATGAATGCCCTCATTGGCAAAGGTTGGGTACGTGAGCAGGCATATGACACAGTTCAGCCCGTAGCAATGAAAGCAATGGCAACCGGCAGCAATTACAAGGATCTTCTCCTCCAGACTCCAGCCGTAATGGAAATGCTCACCCCCGAAGAACTCGAAGCCTGCTTCACTCTCGATTACTATCTCAAGAACGTAGACTACATTTACAAACGCAATAACATTATTAACTAATTGAGAATTGAGAATTGAGAATTTAGAATTATGAGCTCTCGACAAGACAATGCTATTTTGAATAAATCATTTGAATTCGCAGTAAGAATTGTTAATCTCTACAAGTATCTTACATCAGAACACAAAGAATATGTACTTTCTAAGCAGGTGCTTAGAAGCGGCACTTCAATTGGTGTAAACGTTCATGAGGCTATAGAAGGATTTTCTGATAAAGATTTCCAATATAAGCTAAACATAGCACTTAAGGAAGCTCGAGAGACTGAATATTGGCTTAATCTTCTTGTAAAGACAGAGTATATAAGCCAAATACAATACGAAAATATTAATGAAGATTGCACTGAAATATTGAAATTGCTGGTAAGCATCTTAAAAAAACTCAATATCAAAGCAAGCGATCAAAAAACTCATGAATTCTAAAATTCTCAATTCTCAATTCTCAATTCTCAATTCTCAATTATATCATATGAGCGAAAGATTAGTTGTCACCGGCTCCCAGTGGGGAGACGAGGGCAAAGGAAAAATTACCGATTATTTTGCTTGCCGCGCCGACATGGTAGTGCGCTATCAGGGTGGCAACAATGCAGGCCACTCGGTGATGTTTGACGGTAAGAAATACTCTCTCCAAAGTATTCCCTCGGGTATCTTCAACCCAAAGACCGTCAATGTGATGGCAAACGGCATGGTGGTGAATCCTGTTTCAGTGATCGCTGAACTCGAAAAACTCCACAACCAAGGCATCACAGACTATCAACTGTATATATCCGACCGTGCAGCCATGGTGATGCCTTGGCACAGTATGCTCGATGGAGCAAGCGAAAATCTGAAAGGGGATGCAAAAATTGGAACCACAAAGAAAGGTATAGGCCCTGCTTACACCGACAAATATTCCCGTCTCGGTCTCCGAATGGGAGATCTTCTTGACCCGGAATATTTCGCAGAGCGCCTTAAAGCAGCTCTCGAAGTGAAGAATATGGAGCTGAAGATGTATGGCCTTGAACCTCTTGACTATCAGCAGGTCTATGACCAGTATATGGAGATAGCAAAAATACTCGGTCCACGCATCTGCGACACCAGCCTACTCATCGACGATGCTATTCATAGCGATGCAAAGATTCTTTTCGAAGGTGCTCAGGGAATGATGCTCTGCATTGACCATGGCACTTATCCCTACGTCACTTCTTCTTGCCCATCAGCCGCAAGTATTTCTCAGGGTGCAGGTATAGCTCCGAAATGGATTGAAAATGTAGTCGGCGTGGCAAAGGCATATTGCACGAGAGTTGGTGAAGGACCCTTCCCAACAGAACTGTTCGACGAAACAGCACATGAAATTCGCGAACGCGGACATGAATATGGCACTGTGACGGGTCGCCCTCGCCGTATCGGTTGGTTTGATGCTGTAGTGGCTCGTTACACTTCACGCCTTGCAGGTATCGACTACTGGGCATTGATGCTATTCGATGTGCTTTCCGGTCTTGATAAAGTTAAGATATGCATTGGATATGAACTCGATGGGCAAGAAGTGATGGCTCCTCCATCCACAATCCACAAACTCGCTCAATGCAAACCTATTTACATTGAGATGGAGGGTTGGAAAGAGGATATCACCGGCTGCAAGAGCTATGATGAACTTCCCGAGGCAGCTAAGGCTTACGTGAGGAAGATTGAAGAATTGACCGGCACAAAAGTGGGCATAATCTCCGTAGGGCCCGACCGTTCCCAGACCATCATGATCTCTGAAAGCCTAAAGGCTTTCTAATTTATTGTTTAATAAGTTTATAAAGTTTAGTAAGTTTAAGATTTTATCGAGTTAATTCGAATTAGACAACTTAATCTGTCTAAAGC
>CAMWLX010000174.1 GCA_947175225.1 uncultured Porphyromonadaceae bacterium | reverse complement strand
GGTAGTAAATAAATGGATGCTTCAAAGCAACTTCAACTCTGTACTCGGTTTTTCTGGTACACCCAATATGGATCCCGCATCTAAGATTCAAATAAACTCCGATTTATCCATTAAGTGTACTCAGTATGCCAATGTCGTTACATACTATCCTCTTATAAAAGGTATCGGAAACTTTCTGAAAATCCCGACAGTCCGTCATGCCAATCTTGAGTCCTCTGAAATCATATCACGAGGTCTTAGGGAATTCTTTGAACGATATAAAGATACCACCTACTCTAATGGTAATTGCGCAAAAGTTGCAATATACGCTCCATCTATTGCCGTTTTGGAAGAGGAAGTATATCCGGAAGTATGTAATATATGTGAGGAGTTAGGATTTAATATTGCTGAAACGGTACTTAAATATCACAAGGGTAACACCCAATACAAAGCTGATGAAGATGCACAATTTGAGTTCCCTACTCTTGATTCTCCGCTGTCAAAGAAAAGGATTATACTTTTAGTAGGCATTGGTCGCGAAGGGTGGAATTGTAAAAGTCTTGCCGGAGTTATTCTTTCTCAGCGCAACTCCTGTCCGCAAAATATGGTCTTGCAGATTAGTTGCCGCTGCCTGCGCGAGATTGATTGTGCCAATCAAGAAACTGCACTCATTTGGCTCAATAAGTTCAATGCCGATAAACTTAATCAGCAGTTGCAAGAGCAGCAATATATTACCATTAAGGAATTCGGAGGCAAGCGACCGGAGGGAGTCATTTCAGTCAATCGCTATTCCCGAATGGAGAAGCTCAAACTTCCTAATTTCGACTTCTATCAGATAAAAATTAACTACGATACAGTTGAAACTGAAAAAGTTTCTGACATCAAAGAATACTTGCGGAATTATCAGCCTCCAGGTCTTGACACCGCAGTTATTTACACACAGAGCCTAACAGACGAAGATATTGCGTCAGAAAGTGCTGTCAACTATGGCATATGTGATGCGATTTCGTTCCGTTCGTGGCTTGACCTTATTGTGAAAGAGAGTTTTGGTCTTCTCCCCCTGAATCTGCTTTTGAGGTATGAGGTGCTTCTTCATGAATTATTTGAGAAGATAACCGTATCTGGTGACGGCTCTTTAATATATAATTCAAGAATAGACCAACGGCGAGTCAGAGCTGACATCCGTAATTGCTTTGCAACCATCCGTAGATTCAACACTACGGAAGAACTTGTTCCGGAAAGTGCCACTCTACTAAAAGTGGGAGTACTTCCCGACACCAAAGATGTAAGCCGAAGTGAGATATACATTCCAGATCAAGCAAAAGTGAACGATATTATCAACTCGGATGACAAACCGGCCGAAACAATATCGGACGAAGTTCGCAAGTATCTGATTGAGCACAATATCCCACTTCCTGAAACAGAAAAATCGGTTAATGACCGCACATACCATTATCTACCATATCATCTTGACAGTACATTAGAGAAAGATTATTTTGAGTCAATAATCAATCATCTAAAAAGCAAAGAGATGAGCGGTATTGAATTCTATTTCAATGGCGATGACACACTCACAGATTTCTATATAAGATGCTACACCAAGCGTGGAAGAGCATGGAAGTTAGATGGGGATTACTATCCAGATTTCCTTATGCTCACTCGCAACTCTGATAACACCATAAACAAAGTAATCATTATCGAAACAAAGGGTGAAGAATTTGCCGGTAAGTTTGTTCCACGCAAAAATTCATGGAGGACGCTTTTATTAAACTCAACAATGATAAAGCCGGGGTCCCTCGCTTTAACTTTCTCTATATCGAAGACACGCTTACAAAAGAGGAACGTCTTCAGAAAACAATCAATAGAATTGACGCATTCCTACTAAACTGATTATCCTATGGCTATAAAATACGTTCCATATTTCCCTACAACTGTTTCCGGTCAGGCAGTGCTTAATAATTTTGTACGCACTCAGCGAATTCTGCGCTACCGTGAAAGCGACAAAGTTACCGAACGCATATTACGCGGAATGCCTCTATATGAAGTAACAGAGCAAGAACGTGTTGGCGATGAAGAATCTGACAATATGATTATTCATGGCGAGTGTGTATCGGCTTGTGCTTATTTGAAGGAACAAGGGATAAAAGTTGATTTGGTTTATATTGACCCACCTTTTGCCAGCGGTGCCGATTATGCCAAGAAAGTTTACTTGCGTAGGAATCCGCTTGTAGCCAAAGCTATTCAGAAAGCTGAGCAGGAACTTGAAGACGATGAATTGAAAGCCTTTGAAGAAAAGATGTATGGTGATATCTGGGATAAGGAGAAATACCTTAACTGGATGTATGAGAACCTTATGGCGATACGCTCCGTAATGAGTGAGAACGCCTCTATCTATGTGCATCTTGATTACCACATAGGTCACTATGTTAAGATTCTTTTGGATGAGGTCTTTGGAGAGGATAATTTTAGGAATGAAATTGTTTGGCATTACTATAATAAAATGCAAGGTAATATTAACCGCTTTGCATCCAATCACGATACAATATTTATATACTCAAAATCGCCTGAATACATTTTTGCTCCGATAAAAGAAAAACGAGATATAAAGACTACTCAGATTAAACGAGTTTGGGATAAAACATCAAAAAAACTTGTCAATGCTAAAGATAATGACGGTAAAATTATCTATATAGAGAGTGATGAGAAAACTATTGATGACGTTTGGAGACTTTCAATGTTACAACCTGCAGATAAAGAAGAACCTGTAGGTTATGCGACCCAAAAGCCGGAAGCATTGCTTGAGCGCATTATAAAAGCGAGCAGCAATGAAGGAATGGTTGTAGCAGACTTCTTTGGCGGAAGTGGTGTAACTGCTGCCGTTGCTAATAAGTTGGGACGTAAATTCATACACGCAGATGTAAATATCAACAGCATTCAGACTGCGCGCGACCGTTTGAAAGCTAATGGCGCAAACTTCGCCGTTAAGAAAGTTCAGGATGGTGTTACCCTTTATCGTAACCCCATTCAAACAAAGGATGCAATTACTCGCATTATTCCCGGTCTAAGGCTTGACTCCACGATTGGCACAATGTGGGTAGGCAACATTACCGATAGTACTTACGGCTCGTCTCCGGTGTATCTGCCCGATTTGATGGACTCTTCATCAAGAGTGCTGGATATTGTAACCCTAAATCGCATCATAAACGATGCGATGCCTCAGCTATCTCCAAATGTAAAACGTGTAATCATCTACTATATTGACATAGTTGACCGTCAAGAATTGGACGACTTTATCAAAGACAACAATGATACGGTTATTGAGATAGAACTTCGAGACCTTAAGGAATTGCTTGACAATGTAATCTTACAAGATGAAGTAGAATATACTATTTCAGAAGACCAATCTAAAATGGTGGATATTTTCACTGTAGCAATTAAGCGTTTCTACAGCGACCGAGTAAGCCATAAAATAAATGAGTTCAATCAGAAAGCAATGGCAAACTCCAAGAAGAAATTTACCCCCATTGAAATGAGTCTTGAAGGATTGGAGGCAATTGAAATGATTTCTCTCGACTGCACCACTGCCGAACTAAATGCGCCGTGGCATAGCGACTCGGAAATCAAAATCGAAAAAGACAGCACCGTAACAATCAACGGTCGCAAAACCTCCGACTTCTGGGACGGCACCATCCATGTCGACACCAAACCCCTCCGCATGAAAATCCGCAACATCTGCGGCGACGAAACAATAATAGCATTAACAGAATAATCATGAGAACAGAACAAGAAATCAAGGAAGAACTCTCCAAATTACTTCAATCGGAGAAACCAGATTATTCTGCAATCCTAAGTTTATCCAATGAGCTTGCTCAATTGGACTCTGAGCATGTGCGTTTTAGTGTTGATGCAGGCCTGATAAATCGTTTAGGTACTGAACTTGTGTCAAGACAGGAAACCGCAGTTTCTGAATTGGTTAAAAATGCTTACGATGCTGATGCAAAAACAGTCTCTCTTAAGTTTATAAATTCAGAAGGAATTGGTGGAAATTTAGTTATCTCTGATGATGGGAATGGTATGACTCGAGAACAATTGATTGACGGGTTCATGCGTATTTCTTCCTCGGATAAGATAGAGAATCCCATATCCCCAATATATCATCGTAAAAGAGCTGGGAAAAAGGGTATAGGACGTTTTGCTGTTCAACGACTAGGAACGAAACTTATTATCCGTACTAAATCTATTGAAAGCAGCTGTGCATACGAAGTCATCATCAACTGGGATGAATACGAGAGTAATGCTAATCTAATGGAGATTTCGCATACAATCCGTGAGGTGCAACCTGAATTTGATAAAGGTACGATACTTACGATAATGAATCTCCGAGATAAGTGGTCCGAGGCTTCAATCCGCCGTATCTATCGATATGTTATTGAGATTATGCAACCAATTTCATTGTCTTCAGAGAACATATTAACAACAGAAGACCCCGGTTTTACTGCTAAGTTTTTAATTGAAGAAAATGGCATTAATATTCCACTCATTGATTCATCAAAGGATATAACAAAGTATGCTATTGGCGAATTTACGGGTGAAATTAATTCATTTCATTTAGGTTCATATAAAGTAAAAAGTGATCGTTTGGGAATTGATTTTTCTGGGCAAATCGGAATGGATCCAGATGATGTCAATAGCCCTTTCTCTGCAATTAAAAACATCAAATATAAAGCTTATTACTTCATCTATGACACAGCATTAATTCCTAAGCAACATTTAAATGCAATACGAAAATTAGCAAATTTGTCAGCGGGTATCAAGTTGTATCGAAATGGATTTCGAGTTCTCCCATATGGGGAACCCGGAGATGATTGGCTATCCTTTGATATGTCTTCTCGTCGTAGATCTATATTGCCAACACATACCAATATCTCCTTCTTTGGATTTGTAGAGATTACCGATGATAGTGGTGATTTTGAAGAAACATCTAGTAGAGAGGGACTTCTTAACAATATAGCAATGATACAGTTACAAAATTTCATGTATCGTGCAATTATTAACTCTGTTATTAAAATTGCCGAAAATAGAAATATTAAAATTGTATCAGGACAAAAGAGGGATGACAAAGGTAATTGGGAGAAAATTGAGATAAGGGTAAAAAATATAGCTCATACTCTTGACGAGCTTGATAAAGCTCTTGAAGAACAAGAGCCATCACTCGTGGCTCGTAGGAAAAGAAGAGAACAGCTTAAAAAGGTTAAGCAGGAACTTGATGAGGTTGCAAAATTGCAAAAAGCAGAAGCTAAAAAGTTGTTTAAAGAGCAGTCGATGTTGAGAGTATTGAGTAGTGTTGGACTAACAATATCGCAATTTGTCCATGAAATTAAATATTATATTGGAAATCTGCAAGATGATATTAAGTTCTTAATAAGAAATCTACAAGATCAATCTGTGCTTTTAAATAGGACTTTGATTCTTGATGAGAATTTTGCAAATTTCGCATCATATATATCTTATTTTAATAGCGTAGTATCATTAAATATTGTCAAAGAACTAAAGCCTTTGGAGCTAAGACAAGTTGTCAGACCCTTTGTACAATCAATGTGTTCGGATGCAGATAAATCAGGAATTAAACTTTTAGATCCTGTATATCATAGCTATAATTTATATACTTGTCCAATGCATCCATCTGAATGGTCATCAATCTTATTCAATTTATATACAAATTCCAAGAAGGCAATTAAACGCACAGGCAATGATGGAAAAATTTTGATTGAATGTGGTGCAACCGAAAAGTATGTATATGTTGAGTTTTCTGATAATGGGGACGGAATTCCAAAGGAGAATGAAGAAAGAATCTTCCAAGAATTTTTCACTACTACGTCTGCAAAGTCTCTTGATGATGCCTTAGATTCTCCGAATGAAATCGTAGGAACAGGTCTCGGATTAAAAATAGTTAAAGATATAATAGCTAGTTACCGTGGTAATATTATGGTAGTATCACCAAAAGCTGATTTTGTCACATGTCTACGAATTGAGATTCCTAAAGCGAAAGAAAACGATCTAATTTGAATGTTTATGAATAAAAAAATTATATATATTGAGGATCAGAATGCTTCGACAATCCAAACTGAATTAACAAATAGAGGTTTGGATATAGAAGTAATATCACCATCAGGATTTGATGAAACGCTTCAAAGTCTTAATGCTAAAGATTTTGCTGCAATCATTATGGACTTCCGATTAACTGATGGTATAGGTCGAGTAGATGCGCCAACATTTGCTTCTACATTCCGAACGGTAGGGGACAATCATAAGCAAGTCCCTATGGTTTTGATCTCAAATGAAGAAAATCTACCCTTTTTTTCTCAAGACTTCACAAGTCAAGATCTTTTTGATTTTGTAATTAGTAAAGACGCCTTACGTGAGAATTATGATAAATACTCAAACAGGATAAAATCCCTAATAGACGCGTACAACAGCGTAAGTACAGTGAAATTTGACACATCAAAACTACTATGTATAGAGAGCATTCAAAATATAGATTATAGATTTCTTTCAATATTAGAGAATTTTAAAAAGAAAACAGATATTTACGGTTATATTCGAACTGTCAATAATTCTCTTATTCGCTCCATTGGAGCATTAATAGGGCGAGATGTTTTAGCAGCACGATTGGGAATTGATTCGGAGTGCGAAGACTTTCAAAAACTACTTCAATCAGAAGATTTTGTAAAGTGCAAATATAAAGGAATCTTATCATCTTCCTACGATCGTTGGTGGTTTAGCCAAATAGATTCTTTATGGCAAACTATATCAACCAGATCTCTTAGGCGTACCCCGGCAAATGAAAGAGTAGAAATTCTAAATCAAAAATTTGGACTTTCTTTACAAGTGGCAGCTATGCTTCCTGAGGCAACGAGTTCCCTATTCTGGACTATTTGTAATTTTTACAAAAAACCTCTTGACCCATTTGACGGTTTGCGTTATAACGAACGAAATTTTGATGATTGGTCTGAACCAATGTATATATCGTTGTATGCGGCTCTTGAGCAGCCTCAGTTGCGAGATTATATTTCTCCGATGGACTTATATGATGTAATCAATTTTAAGAACTGAGATTATGGGCAAAGTAAATCCTATTCGAAGGGAACTTCAAGAGTTAATTACTCTCTTGCGAGCTCACAATATTGATGATATTGCGGATTTATCACCATTAGAACGGACAGCGAATAATTGGCAAAAAGGTAACGAGTTTGACATTGATAATTTAACATTCAGGTTTTCAGCAGCCTCTCAAGACCCAATGCCTAAAGTTGAGAATATATCAGTTTCAATATCTTTAACATATGTTTATGGAG
>CAMWLX010000173.1 GCA_947175225.1 uncultured Porphyromonadaceae bacterium | reverse complement strand
GCACACCAAATGCCTCAACAGTCCGGAATCCGCGGATAAAAGCAAATTCTTATGCAGTTTTAGCATTTTTTTCAGTGGTTGCAAGCAGCCAAATTTTTCCACTTTTACATCTCCTTTCGGTTTGCGGATGCAAAATTAGTAATAATTTTTGACAATTCCAAAATTAATTGGAGAGTTGGTAATTGTGATTTGAGATTTTTTTTGTAATTTTGTAATTCAGGTAATTAATAAGAGAGAGAATATATGAAGAAATTTTTACTTGCATTTGGTGCAACTTGCATCGGGCTAAGCTGCATGGGTGTATCAGCACAGATGCTCCCCGATTCTGAACTTTCAAGTATGGAATCCAAAGGGAAGGTTCTTAAGAAGTATGCTGCAGCAAAAATGCCAAAAGCGGCAAAGCAGGCAGTCCCCGGCATCACCGATATGAAGGATATCATTACTTCAGCAGAAGGAGAGAAAGTCGACGTCACTGTGACCACCAGCGGCATCAGACTGTCAGGGTTTGGTTTTACACAGTTTCAAGATCAGTCTATGGCTTCCCACGTACTTTATGGAGAAAATAATGAGGTTTATATCTACGAGATATTCCCCTATCTCCCCTACAAGTCATATATTAAGGGTGTCAAGGATGGGAATAAGATTACAGTCGAACTTCCACAAGCTGTCTATTATGATGACTCGGAGGGATACGTAGAGTCTTACTACTTGGCTCTGATGAACTATACAGATGATTGGTATTGGCCTGAAGAAAAGTCCACCCTCTCATTAAGCATCAATGAATTCGGCGACATGACAGCTGAAGGATTGAGCGAAGAGAAGATCCTTGGTGTGGCCGACTGTGAAGACGGATCATGGATAGGGTTAGGTGCCTGGAAGTTGTCGATAACTACGTTTGATGAGCAACCGGTGGAGCTTCCTAAAGACTATGAAGTGTCAGAAAGTTTCTGGACTGCTGTAGGAAATGGCTATGGATGGCAAGTAAACTTCGCGCAAGGCGGGGAGGAAATCTACTTCCAGGGACTGTCAGAGAGAATGCCCGAAGCTTGGGTGAAAGGAACCGTGGAATACGACGGCTACAATGCAACCATTTCGATTGCTCAGAATCAGTATGTCGGCGACTACAGTGGATATCACATATTCACAAAATGTGTCAAAATGACTACTGACGGCAATGGCAACATATTCTATGATGATTTGATGGATCCCGAATATGAATATAAACTCCTCTGGGATTTTGAGGAGGAAACCATTACAGCAAAAGACAAGGATATCGTCCTTTTATTCAATACTTCAATGAGCGAAGTCCTTTATGTCAACGACTTGATGGATCTGAAACTCCTACATCAGGATTCATTTGAGGGAGTGCCTGAAAATCCTTACGGGTTGGCTTTTGAAGATGTGATGCTCGACGAAGGTTTCTCTTTGTTCTCATTCAGCCTGCCGGCAGTTTCTACCGAAGGAGACTACCTGAAGCTTGACGATCTGAGCTATGTGGTGTATGTCAACGATGAGGAATGGATCTTCGATGCAGACGAATATAACTTGGAAGAATCATTGGAAGAGGTTCCTTGGACTCTTGACAACTACTGGATTGTAAAAGGTTTTGATTCTACTGCCCACACAGTGGCATTCTTTGTGGAAGGAATCAGCACTCTTGGCGTGCAGAGTGTCTACCGCTATAATGGAGAGGAGACACGCAGCGAGATTGTAACTCTTGACCTTCAATCCACTTCTGTTGATAGCCTCACTGCTGAAAAGAAAGCTTCAAGCGTGAAATACTACGACGTGGCAGGTCGTGAAGTGGCAAATCCCGGCGCCGGGATTGTCATCAAGCGCGTTGTCTATGAAGATGGCACTGTCGCCACCTACAAGAATATTGCTCGCTAAGCCGGAGCTACGTTACTCAACAATTTCGAAAGGACACACAATTGTGTGTCCTTTTATTTTGCAAGCAAAATCCTATAAAAATAAGGCTCAGCCCTTCAGTAACATATCAAAATGATATGCAATTAATAAAACTTGCACTTTAATGAAATTAAATTTGCATTTTTAAGGTATTTTTAATAATTTTGCAAAGAAATAACAGTAAAAAATCTTAAAGGTAATTTTTATGAAAAAATCTTTACTCGCATTTGGAGCTGCATGTATTGCACTCAGCAGCATGGCAGCCATTCCGAAACATCCGTTCAACCCCTCGCCTCTGAACTATGACAGAAACGCAACAGTTCAGCCTCTTGGAAACCTTCATGTGGGATCAGCCCCTTCGAAAATGAAGAAAGCTCCTGCCAAAGTCGGATCTCCTGAAGATATTATCACTTCAGCCGAAGGTACAAGGCAGGATCTTACCTTGACCGGCAGCGGATACATAGTGTTCTGGGGATATTTGATTCAGTACGAAAATGAATCTACTGCAGGCCACATTATCTACGGAGACAATGACGAAGTATATATCTACAACATTATTCCTAACGCAGCCACTGACACATACGTGAAAGGCGTAAAGAATGGGGATAAAATTGAAGTGAGCCTCCCTCAGACTGTAACGTGGTTTGACGGCGATCCTTATGGGTACAACCTTTGCCTTCTTGAGAAAGATGAAGAAGAAAGCAGCGAAGAAGAAGGAAATTGGTATATCCAAAGCGATGCCACCTCTGTTTCCTTCACAGTGGCTGAAGACGGCACTATCGTTGCAGAAGGACTAAGCGAGGACTTGATCCTTGGTTTCGCTTATACCGATGATGAGTCTTGGTCAGGCTACGGGGTATATGAACTTTCTATGGCTCCATTCTACGAGAAGGTTGTTGAAGTGCCAACCGACATTGAGGTCTCAAAAAACTTCTGGTCTTATTATTGTGAAGACTTAGGCTATGGATGGCCTGTAAGCTGGGCTCAGGGATACGACGAATTTTACTTCCAAGGTCTTTCTTACGAAATGCCCGAAGCATGGATTAAAGGAAGTGTAGAATATGATGACTCTGAAGCAATAATTTCTATCCCAACCAATCAATATGTAGGAGTATATTATGGCTACTATATCTACACCAAAGCTGTAAGACTATTCTATGACGAAGACTCAGGCGATGAGGATTTTGAAATTATGCCCGACGACTATAAGTATCAATTGGTATGGGACTACGAAGAAAACACCATCACTCCAAAAGACCCTGAAATAGTCTTTGTATATAATATAGGGAATGATGAGTTAGCCGGTCTTTCGCTGCTTTACGACTTCTCTCTCATACATCAGGATTCATATGCCGGAACTCCTCAAAATCCATTTGACCTCGTATTTGTAGACTTTATGGACGATTATGGTCAATATGACCTCTATTTTAATGTGCCGGCATTCTCTACAGAAGGAGATGTGCTTCTTACTGAAAATCTGAGCTATATCATCTATATAGATGAAGACGAATGGACATTCGACGCTAATGAGTACTGGCTAACTGAGGATATGGTGGAAATTCCATGGTCGTTTAACTCATCTTATATTATAGTCAACGAAGGCATTGCGCGCCAAATAGCATTCTTCGTAGAAGGCATCTCTACTATTGGAGTCCAGAGCGTATATAACTACCATGGAGAAGAGACTCGCAGTGAGATCGTGACTCTCGACCTTGACGACACGACAGCAGCTGGCCACATAAATGCCGATAAGAAAGTGGCAAGCGTGAAATACTACGACGTGACAGGCCGAGAAGTTGCTAATCCGGCTGGAGGCCTTGTGATCAAGAGAGTTGTCTACGACGACGGCACAGTTGCTTCATTTAAGAAAATGGCTCGATAACACATATATTAAATTCAATGTCACTAAATTAAGACCAATTTACGGCGTCAAGCAATGTAGTTAGCGCACTCCGTGCGCGTCATTAAGCGTCTTAAACTATCTTAATTTAGTGATATTAATATTAAATTTTAACAAAGGTAAAGGCATAGGTCCTGACGACTTATGTCTTTGCCGTCTTTGCAAATCAAAATAAATAAGTTTAAACAACTTCAATATGTTGAAAAAATTATTAGCATCTTGTATCCTCGGAGCAGCCGCTATCTCAGCGATGGCTGCTGATGCTTCAATCGACTTCACTTACGCAAGTGATGAGTATAGCATTTGGGGCAAAGGAAAATCTGAAATCTACGACGTTGCCATTCGCATCAATGATCCGGCACTCGTCGGCAAAAAGATCACTTCAATTCGAGCCCTGCTCAATGCATGGGAAGATATTGAGTCTACTTCTCTCTGGCTTTCAAAGGAGCTTACACTTGAAAAAGTCGGAAGTGTCAAAGTGAACGTCCCTGACACTTATTCAGCAGATGTAGCCCCCGAAAAAATCTCACTTCCCAATGATAAAGAATCCTATGGCCAGCTTTCAGCCTCACTTGAAGAGCCATATGTCATCACTGAAGAAGGGATCTATGTCGGATATAGCCTTACTGTTCCCCCGGCACAAAAAGGAACGCCACTGACCACCACGCAGAGTTATCCGTTGCTTCTTTCCCCCGGGGAAAATTCAAATGGTCTGTATCTACGTGCCTCCAAAGACTTCCTGAAATGGATGCCTTATAGCGACAAACTTGGAGCCTGCGCCATGATATATGTGACACTTGAAGGAGAATTTGCCGAATATAGTGTTGGAGTCAACAGCATAGCTTCCACATATGCTCCTGCTAACAAGGATTTCTATGTAAATGCAGAAATTACCACTCCGGGAGCAAATGATGTCTCATCAATAGGCTACACCTACACTATCGGAGGGAAAAACTTTGAAGGCAATCTCAATTTTGACGACCCTATTCCTTCAAGCCTTATAAACGGCACTTCTGTCTATCTCCCAATTGAACCTATATCAGAACTCGGCACATACACTCTCGAACTGAACATAAACAAAGTCAATGGAAGAGATAATGAAAATCCAAAGAGTTCAGCTTCAGCCGACGTGACAGTGCTTCCATACGTGCCGCAACATCGCCCGATGCTTGAGGAGTTCACCGGAACTTGGTGTGGATGGTGCACTCGTGGATACTATGCTCTTGAGAAGCTCAACGAAATATATGGCGACAATATTGTCCTTGCTGCCTATCATGATGGAGATCCGATGCAAGTCGATGCAACTCCGGTCGCAGTAGATGGCTACCCATCCGCTACTCTCAACCGCAATGGAATGGAAGATCCATACTATGGCAAAGCCAATGATGGATTTGGAATGAAGAAAGAAGTAGAGGAATCAATGGGAATGACTGTCCCCATGGATATTCAAGTCAAAGCAGTATGGGGCAATGCCAACAAAACGGAAATCAAAGTTGAGTCTACATCCACTTTCTTCGAAGACAATGCTAATGCCGGGTACAAAGTTGGATATATCCTGATCAACAATGGTCTCAGTGGAGCGACGGGCAGCTGGTCCCAGTCTAATTATTTTGCGCAATACGCTGCAAATTATATTGGCACTGAACTTGAAGTGCTGACAACCTGGCCGGCAAAAGTACCGGGACTCATATTCAATGACGTTGTTGTAGATGTAGATGGCATGCTGGGCGTTGAGAATTCTTTACCATCAGCAGTAGCTTTCAACGAATCTTATGCTTCTGAATTTGCTTATGACATTGCTTCCAACAGCATAATTCAGGATAAAGATAAGCTTTATGTAGCAGCTTTCATCATCAATCCTAACGGAACAATCTTGAATGCCAACAAGGCTAAAGTAGTGAGTGAAGACACTTCTGCTGCAAAGGGTATTCAATCCGGTGTAGAAGTATCGGCAGAATACTATAATCTCTCAGGCATTCGCGTTGAAAAGCCTCAGAATGGCGTATTCGTTAAGGTAGCTAAGATGTCGGATGGCAGTATCCGCACATCCAAGGAAATTGTTAGATAATATCGCTCTGTCCTTGAATGTGACACATTCTGAAACACTTAGAGCATTGGGGGCAGTCAAGATCGTCCCCAAAGAAGTTTTTCTCGAAGAGAGGCAGCAAAAGTGTCATCATGAGGAGAAAGCAAATTGACAATGTAGGGAGCAGCCTTCAACTCAAGGATGCTCCCTTCTTTCATTGTCACGCTATAACCATCTACACTGAGGCGGAAGGAACCTGTACGTGACGACATAGCAAGTCTGAGCACAGAGCTTCCGGCCACTACAATTGGGCGTAGAGTCAAAGAATGGGGAGCTACCGGGGAGAGCACCATACAATCGAGCTCCGGCTGGAGAATCGGGCCTCCTACAGAGAGATTGTAGGCAGTGCTTCCGGTAGCAGTAGAGACAATCAGGCCGTCGGCCCTATAGTCTGCAAGGAAAAATCCATCCAGCTCTACATTGACATTAATCATAGATGCGGAGTCATCTTTCTGCACTGCAATTTCATTGAGTGCATAGCAAAGAAAATCATCCGGTATGCCTTTCCCTGAGACTTGAATCAGTCTTCTTGACTGGGTTTTAAGAGTTTTATTTCGGATGCCGTCGAGAAGAAGGTCGGTATCATCCAGCGAGAAATGGGCAAGATACCCAAGCGTGCCGGTATTGATGCCGGCTATAGGGATTCCGGCATCTTCAAGACGCCGGGCAGTGCGAAGAAAGGTGCCGTCTCCTCCAAAACTGATAGCCACATCAGCATCCGGAATGCCGGAAAAGACAGGAGGTATGAAATCCGGATTTTCACCAAAACGAGACAAATACGCTGCAAACTTTTCATGACACAAAAGGCCGAATCCCCTATAGCGGGCTTCGGCCATAAAATTCATTATCCCCGTCAGATTCTGATCTTGGCGGGATTTTCCATACAGTGCTAATGTGATACGTTTCATACTATCTAATAATCTTATACCCCCTAACCCATAAACCCCAAACCTATAAACCTATAAACCCATAAACCCATAAACCCATAACCCTCAACTTATGCAACCAAAAATTGAATTACACATTGAGCATTACCTGAAGTTCGAGAAGGCGTTCGGCAGCTATGGCGGAATCCGTATAATTATTGCCTTCTGCCTCCGACACTTCATATCCATATCGCTCAAGATTATGGATAGCCGGAGTAGGATCATCGCAGCGGAGCCTGAGAGTGACACTGATGCTTCTCTCGTCGGCCGGCTGAGTCAGAAGGTCGACGACCGGTGCACCGGCATCCTCACACGCATGGGTAAGGATGGAAGCACTGTAGTCTGCATGTGAACATAAAAGCGTCACCAGGCTGCAATCGTCGCGTTGTATGAGAGTCTCTTGTGTCGTCAATTTTACTTTTATTTTGGTGTTTTCAATGTTTTTCATTAACTTTGCCTTATAGAAAACAAATATTATGCCGAATTTGGCTGAAAAGTTATTTTTTCGCATAATATTTATA
>CAMWLX010000172.1 GCA_947175225.1 uncultured Porphyromonadaceae bacterium | reverse complement strand
AGAAACTTACTACCCTCCGCAACGAGGTAGAAGAGGCTACAGCTCTCGAGATGCCCTCACTCTCACAGAACCTCCCCATCATCGCTACTCTTACCACTCTCGGTACTCTCGTAGGTCTTCTCGGTACTGTAATGGGTATGATCAAATCATTCCAGGCTCTTGCAAATTCAGGTTCTCCTGACTCAACTGAGTTGTCAACCGGTATTTCTGAGGCACTTGTGAACACTGCCTTCGGTATCGCAACCGGTGCATTCGCAGTTATCTCTTACAACTTCTTCACCAACAAGATCGACAACCTTTCCTACGCTATTGACGAAATCGGTTTCTCTATCGTAGCTACATTTGCCGCTACCCACTAATCCTCGATCCTGGATTAAGGCAAGGAAACATTAACAACGTATTAAGTCATTAGCTAATATGGGAAGAGTAAAAATAGCAAAGAAAAGTACATTCATCGACATGACGGCGATGAGTGACGTGACGGTGCTGCTGCTTACCTTCTTCATGTTGACTTCAACCTTCCTTCAGAAGGAACCGACACAGGTGATCACTCCTGCTTCTGTATCAGAAGAAAAAGTGCAGGAGACCAACTTTGTTCAGATCCTTGTCAGCCCGGATGCAAAAAGAGATGCGCAGGGAAGAGTGACAGAAGGAAAAGTATGGCTCACAATGAACAACGACACATCTAACAAATGGTCAAATGAAAAGATGAAAATTGCGTTGCTCGACAAAGTGACCGAAATCTACAATGAGTCGCATAAGAACAAACTGAGCTTCACCCCTCAGCAGAAGATGGCATTCAGCAAGCTTGGCTCGTTTGGAGTACCCCTCGCACAGATGGGAGAATTCCTCGACCTGGCAGTGCAGCCGGAAGGCACCTCAAAGATGGACAAATGGCTTCAGGGAGACGATGACAATCCAAAGCATGTCACAGGCATACCTGTAGAATGGAACCAGGATGACAGCCGTCCGGATGAATTCCAGATGTGGATGAAAGCCATGCGCCAGACCGAAAATGAAAACCTCGCAGGAGCTATCAAAGACGGATCGGGCGTAGCCCTCAAAGCTGACCAAAACACAGCGTTCGACATCGTCCACATGGTAATGGACAACCTCCAGACCATTAAGATGAATAAATTCACTCTACTTACATCACTTAAAGCGGGAGGCGATTAACAATGGCAGAAGTTCAACAGAAAGAAGCTGGGGGCAAAAAGAAAGGCGCCCAGAAAAAAATGACGATTAGGGTAGACTTTACCCCGATGGTCGACATGAACATGTTGCTCATTACGTTCTTCATGCTGTGTACGACCATGATCAAGTCTCAGACGCTCAACATCGCACTCCCTTCAAATGAGAAAGTTCAGAATGAAGAGAACATGAGCCAGGCATCTGCAGACGATGCAATCACCATCATCATCGACGCAAAGCGCAAGCCGGGCAGCTTTATCCCCGATACAGTCAACGGCCGCGTAGTCAATGAAATCTACTATTATGACGGCAAGCCTTGTAATGGCGAAGCTGTTCCTACTGCGGAGAACAACAACCTCAAGAAAGCCGACTTTGTTGGCTCGAAAGATGAGTCAAAGGATATCCGCCGCATCATTCAAGACCGCAACAAAGATGTCTGGAAAAAGATCGAGCTTTTGAAGAAAGACTTCCGCGACGGTAAGATCACTCAGGAACAGTTTGACGTTAAAGCCAAAGAGGTGCGCAAGGACGAGACTTTAAAGAAACCGGTGATTATCATCAAGTCAACTCCGGAAGCTTCCTACGGAGCACTCGTGGAGATGCTTGACGAGATGCAGATCAACTCAGTATCGAAGTATCAGATCGACAACATGAGCCGCATGGACTCGACGATGCTTATTGAGTTCCAGAACCGCAATCGCTGATGTATGATTTATTAACCTTTAAGACAAAAGACAATGGCTAAAAGTAATGTAGATCTTACATCGAAAGAATGGCGCGACATAGTATTTGCCGATAAGAATCAAGATTTCGGTGCATATGTAATGCGTGCCGAGAGTGACAAGCGTCACAATAAAGCGTTTGTATTATTGCTCGCAGGCTTGATAGCACTCATAGGAATCATCATCGTATGGGGCATATATAGCGACAAGATGGCTGAAAAGGCTGCAATAGAGGCAAAGATGCAAGCAGAAAAGATGCTTGCAGCCCAACTTGAGCAGATGGAACAGCAGGAAGAAGAAGAACCCGAACCGGAAGAGCAGAAAGTTGAAATTGAAATCCCCGAAGTGCCACAGGAAGTGCTCGCTACAGTACAGGTGACTCAGATCGCCATTGTAGACGATGTAAAGAATGAGGTGATGGAGATGGAAGAGCAGCTTGAAGACAACACAGCTCGTGGTGTCGTAAACCAGGAAGGTTCTGACGACGCTGATAAGTTTAAAGCAGTTCAGGAGCAGGTCGTAGTAAAGGAACCGGAACCTGAGAAGCCGAAAGAAGAGGAAGTATTCGTTGCAGTAGAGCAGCAGGCTGAATTCCCGGGTGGTATGCCGGCCCTAATGAAATGGCTCAGCAGCAATATCCGCTATCCGGAAGCAGCACAGCAGAACGATGTTCAGGGCCGTGTAATCGTGAAGTTCATCGTAGAGAAGGACGGATCAGTTTCACAGGCAACAATCCTGAAAGGTGTTGACAAGGATCTCGACAAAGAGGCACTTCGCGTAGTAAACAAGATGCCGAAGTGGCAGGCTGGTAAGAACAATGGTGTAGCCGTACGTTCATACTTCACCCTCCCGGTTAACTTCCGTCTGCAGCAGCAGTAATCCCCTACCCTATCTATAAAAATCCTGTATCAAAAGATACGGGATTTTTTTGTTTTGCGTTTTGCGAAAATAATTGGGCTTTGAGTGAAAAATGTTAAAAAAATTATTGAGGATTTGTAAACCAATGGAGGGGATAAATGTTAAATATATAGAAACCCTAAAAATACTTAAAGACATGAAAAATATTGATGATCCTCAGACCGGCCAACCGAAAGGATTTCGCATTGGCTTCAACATCTTCATGATGATAGTTTATATCGTAGTCGGTATCCTGTTCTTCACAGGCTTCTTCAACATCGACAATAAGGTGATCAGCTATTGTGTAGGCGGTCTTCTTATAGCTTACGGCATCTGGAGAGGAGTGAGAATGTATATCGTCAACAAAGACGAATAGAGAATTGATAGCATAGATCGCTCACAGCCATCAACACATCTATTATGAAAAAATCTAATTATTCACTCAAATCGTTGAAAGCATTGTCGCTCGGAGTAATCTTAGCGGCATTTGCTATTGCTTGCTCTCCAATAAAGAGAGGCGAGTATGCCGACGGAAGTGCTACAATGTATTGCGACGACGGATTCCGTAAAATCTTGCAAGAAGAAATCCAAGTGTTCGAATACCAGTATCCCAACAGCGCGATTATCCCCTATTATGTGGATGAACAGACTGCAATGGATTCACTTCTCGAAAACAAGACAAACCTTGTTGTGACCACTCACGAACTCACACAAGATCAAATCAAATATATTAAGGATAAATATCGTCGGGTAGCAAGACAAACGTGCATCGCTGTTGATGCAGTAGCTCTGATTGTCAATAAAGACAATCCCGTCTCTTCTTTGACTCTTGACGACATCAAAGGAATTATCGAAGGCAAAATTTCTAAATGGAATCAGCTGGCAGTGCCCGACGACGCTACAATTCGCTTAGTATTTGACAATCAAGGCAGCTCTACAGTGAGCTACATGCGTGAGAAATTCCTTGGAGAGAATGGGAAAGTATCAGACAATCCAAATGCATTTGCCCAGAAAGACAACGCAGAAGTATTTGACATTGTAAAGAATGACAAGAATGCCATTGGCATCATCAGTGTCAGCTGGCTTGGCTCAGACTTAGAGGAAGCAAAGAATGTCCCTATCGAGAAGAGAATGGAAGAATATGCCGTAGAGAATGACACAATCGCGACTAACCTCACCACCGAGGTAAAGATACTGAAGGTATCAAACCCTGTAGAGGAAAACGACTATTCAACCGTAGGATACATGCCATATCAGGCATACATCAACAGTGGGGAATATCCATTGTTCAGAAAGGTATATATGATCAGCACAGCTACCAAGAGCAGTGTCTTGAATAGCTTCTATGAGTTCTCGAGAGGCTTCATCGGACAGAAGATTATATCAAAGACAGGAATACTTCCTTATAAAATGAGCACACGACTGGTAAATTTGCAATGACACTACAACGCCAAAGACTACAGAGCCTCGATGTCATGCGAGGCATGACTATAGCCCTTATGATTGTGGTCAACAATCAAGTCGGAAGCGGAAGAATGTTTCCATTCCTCAACCATGTGTTGTGGGATGGACTTTCTTTTGCCGATTTGGTATTTCCATCCTTCATGTTTATAATGGGGGTATCAGCCGCATTTTCATTAAGCAAGATGCCCAAACGAGATGCAATCCACAAATCAATAATGAGAGGATTTAAAATCATTATTGTCGGAATACTTCTGACATGGATAGCTCGGGGCATACATGGAGTGGAGAACCTGTTGGAATTTGACACACTAAGATTGACAGGCGTTCTTGTACGCTTAGGAGTATGCTACATGTTTGCTTCCTTAATTTATATAGCATTAGGGAATAGCAAGAAAATCATTTGGACGATTACAGGTATTCTTATTGCATATGCTGCCATTTTGATAATATTTGATGGTTTTCAATTATCGGAAGAAAATATCATAGCAAGAATCGACCGCTCAATAATTGGATGCGAGCATATGTATCACAAGCGTGTAGGCGACACACGCATATGTTTCGATCCGGAGGGCTTGCTTTCAAATCTGCCCGGCATAGCACATGTGCTGATTGGAATGCTCTGTGGCAATATTATAATGAAAGGAAAGGGAGATCTGTGGAAAGTCACCGCAAAGCTTTCTCTTGTCGGAGGAGGCTTGATCATACTTGGATTTTTCTTCAATCCAATGATTCCGATCAATAAAAATCTTTGGACCCCAAGTTTTGTATTCGCCACATGTGGAGGGGCGGCTGCGACTTTGGCCATACTCTTATGGATGCTCGACATAAGGAAGATGAAGGCAGGATGGTTTGTGAAGCCGATGAGTGTATTCGGCCTCAATCCGCTTGTGCTGTATTGCTTCAGCTATTTGCTTGAGGAGTTTGTATGGAAAATTAATATTGGAGACATGTGTTTTCCCGATTGGTTTTCCATGCTTTGCGGAGGGAATGAGTTTGGATCGCTGGCCTATTCCCTTTTCCTTGTGGCAGTGTGCTGGGTAGTAGGATTGCCATTGTATCTGAAAAAAATAGTTATCAAACTATAAAACTTTCTTAAAAACGAAAAAAATTAGGAAATATAACTAAACTTGGGGCAAAAATATTTGTCAACGTCATAGAAAATCGTTAAATTTGCATTTGCGAAATGAGATAGCAAGTTTGAAATTGCTAAAGAATCGCAGTCAAAAAAGCCGAAATAACAAACATAAAACTGTATATCAATGAAATTAAGAACTTTATTCGCTGCTACACTTGCCGCAATCGCAATGAGTGCATCAGCGCAGACCCACATGGAAGGCGCTGAGTATTACAAGGCAGACCAGCTTGACAATGCAAAGGAGCTTCTGCTCCGAAACCTCAACAATTCCGGCACAGACAAAGCCATCGCCAATTACTATCTTGGCTTGATCGCTATTGATGAGAACAAGCTTGACGAGGCTAAGAAGTATTTTGAAGCCGGAGTGCAGGCAAATCCAAACTATGGATATAACTATATTGGACTCGGCGGCCTCGCACTTAAGAATGGAGACAAGAAAGCTGCAGAAGACCAATTCAAGAAAGGAGAAGGTCTAATCAAGAAAGATGCAGCTGCAGAAATAGCAATTGCCCGTGCATACTATGATGCAGATCCGGTGGCATATGCGAAGGAAATTGAAAAGAGAGTAGCAAAGGCACGTAAGATCAATCTTCAGTCGCCGGCAATCTACATTTTTGAAGGCGACCAGGAAAAAGACAAAAAGAACTGGGGCGGCGCAGCCGGAAAATATGAGATGGCAAAGAGCTATGACGCTAACGCAACAGAGGCATATGTGAAATATGCCAACCTTTACACTCAGGTCAACCCACAGTATGCAATTGCCATGCTTAAGGAACTCCTTTCAGTCAATCCCACTTCAGCTTTGGGACAGCGTGAACTTGCAAACGCATATTACAATAAGAAAGATTATGCAGATGCAGCGCGTGAATACGGAGTGTACGTACAGAATCCTAACCACTTCAAGCAGGATGAAGACCGCTATGCATTCCTTCTTTTCTATAGCCAAGACTTCAAGAAAGGTTATGACTACGCTACCCAACTTCTTGCAGCTAATCCGGGCAACTTCACTGCACGCCGCTATCAGTTTATGAACGCTGCCAACCTTCCTGAAATGTCAGATCAGCTCGTGCCTATGGCTGAGGAACTTCTTGCAGCTCACAATGCTAACCCATCAGCCAACAAGTTTGCTGCGATCGACTTCATCTTGATTGCAGATGAATTCACCAAAGCCAAGCGTACTGATGAAGCCATGGCAGTTCTCAACGAGGCCATTAAGGAAATGCCTGAAAATGCTAACTTCAACAAACAGCTTGCTATGACTTATCTTGAAGGCAATAACTTCTCAGGAGCATCTGATTCGTTTGAAGAATACATTGCAAAGTTGGAAAAACCTGACTTCAATGATTTCAGCCAACAAGCTACTTTCAGCTTCTATGCAGGAGTTGAAAACAAACAGGACAATCCAAATAAGGCTGAAGAATACTTCAAGAAGGCTTATGACTATGCCACTAAGATGGAGGCAGCTCTCCCGGGCAACTACAAGCCTTACAAGATCTATGGCGACATAGCTATGCAGCGTGCCACTTCTGATGATGAAGTGAAGACCGCAGCGTTCCCAATGTATAGCGAGGCTGCTACGCTTCTTGAGAAAAGTGAAAATCCTTCCAAATATGCAAGAGATGCCAAGCCTATCTACAACTATCTCGGCAACTACTATCTCGACCACAAAGATGTAGCCAAGGCTAAGGAATACTTCAACAAATATCTCCAGTATGATCCCGACAACGAGACATATCGTAAGTTTGTAGAAGGACTGAAAGATTAATCAGAGATAATCTTTGAAATGTATAGAGAGACATTCGCTCCGCAAAAGCAGAGCGAATGTTTTTTTGTCTATTTTTTCTTAATTTTTTGTTTGTTTTGTAAAATTTAATTAATTTTGTGTTTTTATGAGGGGAAAGATGGAAATTACGACGAGGTAACAATTCATTTAAAATACCCAATAGGTATGGCA
>CAMWLX010000171.1 GCA_947175225.1 uncultured Porphyromonadaceae bacterium | reverse complement strand
ATCAATCTTTTGAGGAATCTTTACGTCTACCTATATGAAAGGACATCAATCCGAGCTGAAACATCGGAAAGAGATCCTGACCAGATACATGAAACCTAAGAAGACTTCTGACATCGACATATTCAAAAACATAGTCAGCCAACATCAAGACCGACTATTCCGCTTCGCATACATACGAATAGGGATTCGCGAAGTGGCAGAGGATATTGTGCAAGATGTCTTTATGAGGTTTTATCGTGCGATGATCGAAGGGAAAGAAATCAAAAATCACGGGTCTTACTTGCTACGGAGCATCAGCAATAGCTGTACCGACTGGCAGCGCAAGAAAAAGGAAACCATGATCTCAATTGAAGAGACAGAAGATATCCCTGAAGAGTCAGAAGAAGATATCAGTGAGGAATTCAGAAGAATCTCACGCCTTCTTGATGGATTGCCCGACAACCAAGCTGAGGCAGTCAGGCTTAGATGCTACGACAATCTTCCTTTTAAGGATATCGCAGACCTTCAAGGCATATCCGAAGCAACAGCAAAATCTCGGTATCGACACGCGATCGGACATATAAAAGAGAAACTCAACCTAAACCAAAAACGTAAAAAATAATAAAACATGAACGAAGAAAGAAAAACATACATGGCAGACGAAGACATTGAGGATCTTCTCTCCCCGAAATGCGACTTTCACACCTCTCCAGAGTTCATGGAAAGAGTGATAGCAGAAGCTGAAGCATATTCAGCCAGCAGACGGAAGCGCAGGCTATGGAGGATGTATTACGGAGCAGCTGCGGCAGTTGCGGCATTGGTTGTCATTACTATTCTTGTCGGCAACAAAATGGAAACTCAACCTAATGCACCTGCAATTGCTTCAGTAGTGCCGTCAATTGAAGAATATCATCCGAATCCTCATGCTCCCCATGTCATAGAAGATGAAATTTCTGAAGAAAAACCAGAAAAGGAAAATATCCACATCAAAAATAATAAGATGATAGCTAAAAATAACGTCGAAAATAGCGTTATTAAAGAAGAAGAGAGCTTGGAAAGCTTGGAGTCAACGGTTGAAACGCTTGAGTCGGCTTCTATGGATGCAGTTAAACATGATCAATATGCCGCCATCGAAGGACCTATGAAAGCCCTACAAGACAAAGATCAAAAGACCTCCGGCAAGCTAATGCTTTCTACTGATGAGATTGATGACTATACACGCCTTGTCAGACGGACATATATCGAAAGAGTACGCTACGAAATAGCAGAAACAGAGACTTATATCCGAGAAATGCGTGAGAATGTATTAGAAAGTATTTAACATTATAGAATATTATCATGAAAAAGATTTTATATTTACTTATTGCTCTGGTAGCTACAGAAATCGCTACAACTAATATATCAGCTCAAGACAGCAATAGCTATCAAATGGCTACTGCTCCACAAGATGGAACATACAAATTCGTGATTGAAGGAAACGTTGCCTTAGACGTTCCGGATTCATGCTATAATATTTATTTTACAGATATCGACGGCAATATAACAGACAAAGACTTAGTGGCATGTGTAAAAGTCAAGGATAAGAAATTCCGCTATGAAACAAATATAGATGTAATAAAGCAAGGCCGCATCCGGGCAATTATGCCGGGCGATAATCTTCATTCGGCATGGATAAATCTTTATTTCATACCGGGGTTTACCGTATATATGACAGTTCACGATGGTTATTATGACATACAGAACAGGGACCAATATAATTTTATGGTATCTGCTTGGCAAAATGAAGTGCCGGTGTCAGCCCTTCTCGTACGATTAGGGATGGATACTACCTCCAAGGATCAACCTAATGCCACCACACTAATGTCGATTGCTCTCACAACATACAAGAATTTGATCAATGAATATGAAGATCAGATTGGAGATATCAGAAGATCTGGAATACCTTATCCAGAACAAACCAAAGCAATACAAAAACTATTAAATCGCATTGAGCAAATCAATGCCAAGATGGAACAAATCATAGACAGTTATACAAGCAAAATGACCTTCTAAATCACCATGAAAACAAAACACCTTTTATTGACACTTTCCCTTACAGCTGTTTTCCTTTCGACATACGCCCTTGTACCTAAAACGGAGACAAGCACCAGATGGATGAGAATTACGGATGTGGAACGCACCGATAGCGCACTGCGTGTAGGGATCAGACTTCAGAATTATCCTCATTATTGGGTACAGTTATCACCGGAGACTCGCCTGATAGCTACTTCCGACACCACTCTTCAATATAAGATCATAGCCACAGAAAATATTGAACTTGGCAATAAGATTTGGATGCCGGAATCCGGATATCATGAAGGAGTTATATTATTTGAAAAAGTACCTGCCAATGTCAAGGTCGTAGATATGGTGGAAACTGACCCATCTGACTTTGGCAACTGCACATACGGCATTCAGCTTGACGAACCAAATACAATACTGACACCACCAATCATTACATATTCGGATATTCTGCAAAACACTAATCACGCTACAGAATCCCGGAGTGGACTCGATCCGGAACACTATGCCGATATGAGCTTCTATGATAAGGATGGGGTGGTACATTTACGTGGCAGAATAACTGATTACTCACCGAGGTATGGATTCTCAACTTTCTCAGTCAGGACGAAGAATGACTTCATTGATGAGCAGAAAGTAAATGTCGGCAATATTAATTCCGACGGTACATTTGAACTTGATATTCCGCTACCCTATCCTCAGTATGATTTCTTCAAGATGGGAAATATCTATAAGAACCTCTTTCTTATTCCCGGCGATACGCTTTCTATAGTGACATGCATGGCACAGAAAATTGATCCGGAGATGGGTCACAAACCTGAATATTTTGGATATGAGGGTGACGTGGATGACGGTGTAGTCATCAATATGCTTACTGATGAAATCTTCAAAAGATATGGCTTGAATTCATTGTATCAGAAATTTAAGGCAGAAAATACCGATTCAATGAAGATTGAGACCTATAGGATTTCCGAACAACTTGCATCATTGCTTGATTCCGTATGTGAAGATCTTCCGAATTATGTTGGGAATTTACCGATAAGTGTTTATGCAAAAGATATGCTCATCACGGCTGCCATTGGGGAAATCTGCAGCAGGATGGAAGATGTCCAGATGGATTTCAGGTATGCCAAAGGGCCGCAACTCGAAAAAGATGATGACGGCAACCCATATTTCACCCAAGGTGAGACACTTGATGAGATAGTATTTCTGAAGCCTTGGATGAAGTATAAAGAGCTGATATACAATAATCCTATCATGGTCTGCAATGGATGGGTGCTTCCAAACAGATGGAGATTCAATTCACAATTCCGGTCCTCTGCAATGGCTGCTGAAGGTATGATGGAAGTCCCGGAGACATCCTTATATATTTCTGCCGACGACTTTAAGGAGCCATATACAATCGATTTAAATCATCTTGATTCCATAGGATTAGGCAATTGTTTCGTTGCTCAATTTGTACGTACTGCTTCTTTGATTGATGATTTGCACACTACTGAAGAACCATCTTCTGCAAGACTTGCGAAAAACAACAAATTGGTATCAAACGTAATAAGACACAATGAGTATGACCTATTGAACGAAATTCTTATGGCTGAGTATAACAATTTCGTGAAAGACGTTATGATAGCGGAAAATCAGTTTGGAGATAAAGAAGATACATCTATCGTGATTCCAGACAGTCCGGAAGGGAATGTACTATCCAAGATCATAGAGCCATATAAAGGGAATGTTTTGTTTCTTGATTTCTGGGGCATTGGATGCGGACCTTGCCGCGCCGGCATGATGAGACAAAAACAGCTCTTGGAAGAATTGGCCGACAAACCGTTCAAGGCATTATATATTGCAAATGCCAACGAAGGGATAGATGCCTGCAAAAAGTGGCTAAGAAAAGAAGAGATAAAGGGTGAGCATATCTTTGTGACAGGCGATGACTGGCAACGCTTGAGCGGTCTCTTCAATTTTTCCGCAATTCCATTCGGAGTGCTGATCGATAAAGAAGGAAATATATTAAAGACTCATTACTCTATCCACGAAGATGAGCCCCTGCTAAAAAAAGCTCTTCAACAATGACTCTGATAAGTGGCGCACAGATCTTGCGCCACTTTTTGTATCATCATGTCACAAAAATAAGATACTTTAAGACACTTAATGGCGCATGCGGAGCATGCTCTATTACTAATTTTGACGCTTAAATTTTTGCTGATTTATTAGATTTAATAATATGGGGTCTTTGGAGGAGGAAGATGGGGAGGTAAAGGAGCAATCCTATCATCGACATTGCGAGCCCTCCTATCGTGCCGGCAGCCAAGGGAAACCAGAAACCCTCTTTGGAATCGCCAATTAGGAAGGGGATAAATCCAAGTACTGTAGACAAAACAGTAAGAAGAATAGGGGTTATCTTTATCCTTATAGCCCTTACAAACGCTTTGACCTGCGAGATATTCGGATGCTTACTCCTCACAGACTTATATTCACTTACGACGTAGATTGCAGCATTGACAGTAATGCCTGATAGCAAAATGAACGATGCAAATCCACCTTGGTCAAAATTAAGCCGAAGCAAATAGAATGTCAAGAAAACTCCAATAAAGGATATCGGAATTATAAAGATAATCGATAATGGGGTTCGCAATGAATTGAACAATATCGAAGTGATGAAGAAAATTATCCCTCCGACAACGAGGAGTAGCCAATACTTAGCTGAATCATCCTTAGGACGCCATTCATTTTTCTGATTCTCTGCCTTGTAACCAACAGGGAGAATGGAATTGATCTTTTCAATATCTTTTTCAAGCACCCGTTCTCCTTGCTTGGGAGACCCAATGTATTCATATTGCAGGCACAATACGTATTCCTGATTTTTCTTCACTATTTCCTGTGGAGTCTGACGTTTTTCAATATGGCCGAGATCTGACAATTTAAATATTCGTTCTCCTGCTTTGAACGGCTGGTTCATAAGCGCAAAAATATCATACTTCTCCCCTTGCATGGAGTAGAGCCTGATCATATCACTACCCTTGTCAGTCGCAATAGATCCGACACTTATGCCTTTTCCGAATGTTGGCTCTATAGCAGAGAAAAGTTGACTTGCACTAAGCCCGGTCTTGGCAAGCATGTCGCGGTCTATTTCAAGATAAAATTCTGAATAGTCATCTTTCCAATAAGAGTATTCGGAAGCTATCGCGACTTCCCTGATTCTCCGGTGGGTCAGCAACGTGTCGCGCATGCGATATGCCCAGTCATACAGGTCATCATAATTATAGCCGGTCATTTTCACGCAATAGTTGCCAGCATTCTCCCTGACATCATTGTTGAATCCCATATCGTCAAGACCATACACGCTCCAAGAGCCTCCTCCAAGGGTTTGTGCCTTCGACACAACCTCACCTTTCAGCCGATAGGGAAACCCATCGCGCTGATGTGCTTTCTCAAAAAACACAGATATTGACGCTCGGTTAGGACTAATGACAGATGTCTGGAACTGCCTGATTTCCGGAAAATCACAAAGAAACACTTCCATTTTCTTGATGAGAGTATTCATCTGGTCAAGAGTAGCCCCATTGGGAAGTGTGGCATTTATGCTCAGTATCGGTTCACCCGGATTCCTGTTCCAATAAGAACCATTATAGACTTTCTCTACAAAAAGATAGAGTGAACCGGTAAACCCAAGCACAAAAATAATTATAAAATCTGTCCGGAACTCCAGAATGAAACCAATAAGCTTTTCGTAGATATGCGATAGGAACCGGGTTGCCTTACGTAGTGACCTTCTGTATTTCCCTTTTCTTGAACTTCTATGAATCCCTAATTTTTCAATCAGTGCGGGGACGAGAAAGAGAGCTACTGCAAGCGAGACTGAAAGATTGATGATCACTACGGCAACGAAATCTTGAAGGCTCAGCCGAATCTTCTCATCCATGAAAAAAACCACCGACAAAGCTCCGATAGTGGTCAGAGTGGCTGCCAATATTGAAGGGAATACTCTAAGATTACGCCGCCGTGTATAGTGATCAGCCATCACTATCAGGTTGTCAATGATCAGATTGAGTGAAATGGTGATTCCTGCAAGAGAATAAAGTTGGATTTCTATCCGAGAAATGTAATAGAAAAGCAGAGCCACAGCAAGGTTAATGACGAGGCCTATCGTTATCATCAACACATACCTGACACTGAGCGACACAAGCGCCACGAATAGAAGTAAAATTAATATTGTGAGGCCGGAACGGAAATAAATTTTATCGAGTTCGGTATGAATCTCTTCTGTGGCATCATAAGCTTTATTGATCATATAGCCTGCCGGCATTGTTGAAGAAAATGATTCCAACGTATCTTCTATATCCTTTGCAACTGCCAATTGATTGGCATCCTCTTCGGCAGTGATATTGACATAGATAGAGTTGAGACCGTTTATCCGGTAATAATAGTTAGGTGCAGATTCTTCATAGACTGTCTTGGTGATTTTGTCGAGTGAAATAGAACTGCCATCTTTTGCTTTCAAATAAATATCACTTGGGTTAAAACTGCCATGACTATTTCCTGATTTCATAGAAACTCGAAGCCATTCCTCTCCGTCGCCTCCAATTGAGGCCATGCCGAGGAACTCCGAATTAAGATGCTCTTTTATTGAATTGCGTATGTCTATGGGAGTAATGCCCAATGCAGTGAGTTTATCTATATCATAATAGATTTTCCATTCCATAGGTTGAGCTCCGCTGAGTTCAACTTTCCCAACACCCTTGACTTTTGACAATATAGGAATAAGGTTTTCTTCTCCATAAGCCAAGATTTCAGCCGGATTAGCCGGAGCATTGAGTGTAAGGGTCATAAACGGACGAGCTGCATAGCTGTCGACCTGACGCATTGAGATATTGGGATAACCTACACCCTCCGGCATCTCATCCCAAATCTGGCGTATAATGGTTGACACCTCAAACCGGACAATTTCCATATCAGCATGTCGGTCAAGGCTTACTGAAACCCGCCCTCCTCCCTTATAGGATTTAGAGTCTATCCCTTTTACGCCTCTGACGCGGGCAAGCACTGACTCAATCTTTGAAGTGACCTCTTGCTCTGCAGTACGAGCCGAAGCTCCTTGCATCGAATATCTTACAGTAATGGATGGCAATGTCTGCGACGGCGTTAGCTTCACCGGCAATAGCGGCAGCAAAGCGCATCCCACTATTGCCAGAGCAATAAAGATCACTATGATAGAAAATGAGCTTCGGTTTAATTCATAATGCATAATTCACAATGCATAATTAATTTACATTTCGAAATCATTGAGATAAAAAACTTATATTCGGTAGAGAATTTTTTTCAAAAGCGGATGACTATGAATTATGCATTGTGCATTGCTAAAG
>CAMWLX010000170.1 GCA_947175225.1 uncultured Porphyromonadaceae bacterium | reverse complement strand
AGTATAGATGAATAACCCTCAAAACGACACTCAAGATGAAGAAAGAAGATAAGACTCTGCTGATTGAAAAGATCGGCGACACTCTCAAGGAATATAGCTGCGTCTATCTTGTGCAGTCTCAGGGACTGAACGCTGCAAAGACCAGTGACCTCCGTCGTGCTTGCTTCAAAGACGGCATTAAGATGCTTTGCGTTAAGAATACCCTTCTCAAGAAGGCTCTCGAAGCAAGTGAAATCGACTACTCTGAACTCTACGGCCTTCTCCATGGCGAGACTACTCTTCTGCTTTCAAATGTAGGCAATGCTCCTGCAAAAATGCTTAAGAGCTTCCGCGACAAGAAGGAAACTCTTCCAATTTTGAAGGGTGCATATGTAGAAGAAAGCGTATATGTTGGTGAGGAAATGTTGGATACCCTCGCCGCTATCAAGAGCAAGAACGAACTTATCGCAGACGTTGTCGCATTGCTTCAGTCGCCTGCTAAGAATGTCATCAGCGCTCTTAACAGTGGTGCCACTAAACTTCATGGCATCCTTGAAACCCTTTCCAACAAAGAATAACATACATTGTAAAATAAAACAAAAAACTATACAAAAATGGCAGATTTGAAAGCATTTGCAGAACAGCTCGTAAACCTCACTGTAAAGGAAGTAAACGAACTCGCTCAGATCCTTAAGGACGAATACGGTATTGAACCCGCAGCTGCAGCAGTTGCAGTAGCAGCAGGCCCCGCAGCAGGTGCACCTGCAGTAGAGGAGAAGACTAACTTCGACGTAGTGCTCAAAGCTCCTGGCGCAAGCAAGCTCGCAGTTGTTAAGCTCGTTAAGGAACTCACTGGCCTTGGCTTGAAGGAAGCTAAGGAACTCGTTGACCACGCTCCAAGCGTAGTAAAAGAACAGCTCCCGAAGGCTGAGGCTGAAGGTCTCAAGAAGCAGCTCGAAGATGCTGGCGCTGAGGTTGAACTTAAATAATCTTTCAATAACAGCATAGCCGATTCCCCTGCGACAGTGCAGGGGAATTTGGCTTTTAGCTCATAGTGCGCATATCCTAATAGGTAAGGAGGCTTGTCATGCTCCCTGGCGATTAAGAAGCGCAGATTTTCAGATTCCGTTCTGCTTTGAATGGTTAATCTGAAAATTATTTGTGTATTATAGCGTCTGTAAATTTGAGCTATTTACAATTATTTAAAAGACGTTAACACTTTTTAAAATAATCAGGCGCGGTATTAGCTCCTATAATAGGCTATCCAAACAGATTAAAAATATTATAATGTCACAGAATACAATTGCAAAACCTCGTGTGAACTTCGCTACTGTGAAGAATCCTTATCCGTTTCCGGATTTTCTTGAGGTGCAGCTGAAATCTTTCAGAGATTTCCTTCAGCTTGACACTCCGCCCGAGGACAGGAAGAACGAGGGACTCTACAAAGTGTTTGCTGAGAACTTCCCGATAGCAGATACACGCAACAATTTCGTACTCGAGTTTCTCGACTATTACATTGATCCGCCACGATATACTATAGCTGAGTGCTTTGAGAGGGGCTTGACCTATAGCGTTCCCTTGAAAGCGAAACTCAAACTTTATTGCACCGATCCGGACCACGAGGATTTCGATACAAGTATTCAGGACGTATATCTTGGCCCGATTCCTTATATGACGGACCAAGGAACTTTTATCATTAATGGTGCTGAGCGCGTTGTGGTCTCACAGCTTCACCGTTCGCCGGGCGTTTTCTTTGGTCAGAGCATGCATGCCAATGGCACTAAGCTTTACTCTGCTCGTATCATTCCTTTCAGAGGAAGTTGGATTGAATTTGCCACTGACATAAACAATGTCATGTATGCATACATCGACCGAAAGAAAAAGCTTCCTGTGACTACTCTTCTCCGTGCTATCGGTCTTGAAAGCGATAAGGATATTCTTCAGGTCTTCAACTTGGCAGAGGAAGTCAAAGTCACCAAGTCTAACCTTGAGAAAGTGATCGGAAGAAAACTTGCCGGACAAGTGCTTAAATCATGGATTGAAGACCTTAGCAGCGATGAAATCGGCGAAGTCATGACCATTGAGCGTAACGAAGTGGTTCTTGATCGTGGAACAGAGATCACTGAAGATAACCTCCAAGCTATCCTTGACTCAGGAGTCAAGACCATCATGCTTGAAAAGGAAGACGCCAATGCCTCTGACTATAGCATCATTTTCAATACTCTCTCAAAAGATAACTCAAAATCGGAGATTGAGGCTATACAGTATATCTATCGGCAGCTGCGCAATGCCGAGCCGCCAGACGATGCGTCTGCACGCGAAGTGATCCAAAATCTTTTCTTCAGCGAAAAGCGCTACGACCTCGGGGAAGTAGGGCGCTATAGGATCAACAAGAAACTTGAACTCTCCACTCCAATGGATGTAAGAGTGCTTACGCGCGAGGACATCGTGGAGATCATCAAGTATTTGATAGAGTTGATCAATAATAAGAGCGTCGTAGACGATATCGACCACTTGTCTAACCGTCGTGTGCGCACTGTAGGCGAGCAGCTCTACAATCAGTTTAACATCGGTCTGGCACGTATGAGCCGTACTATCCGCGAGCGTATGAATGTGCGCGACAACGAAGTGTTTACTCCTACTGACCTCATAAATGCAAAGACTATTTCAGGTGTGATCAACACTTTCTTTGGTACTGATGCCTTGTCTCAGTTCATGGATCAGACAAACCCACTTGCGGAAATTACTCACAAGCGTCGTCTGTCTGCCCTTGGTCCCGGCGGTCTGAGCCGTGAGCGTGCCGGTTTTGAGGTTCGTGACGTACACTATACCCACTACGGTCGCCTTTGCCCAATCGAGACTCCGGAAGGTCCGAATATCGGTCTTATATCTTCTTTGTGTGTCTACGCCAAGATCAACAACCTCGGATTTATTGAGACTCCTTATAGGAAAGTGACCGACAGTGTTGTAGACCTGAAGAATGACGAAGTAGTCTACTTGACTGCAGAAATGGAAGAGGGTCTCAATATCGCTCAGGGTAATGCTCCTCTCAACGACGACGGAAGCTTTATCCGCGATAAAGTAAAGGCTCGTCAAGACGCCGACTTCCCTATTGTGCCTCCAAAAGATATCCAGCTTATGGATGTCGCTCCGATTCAGATTGCATCTATCGCTGCGTCTCTTATCCCATTCTTGGAGCATGACGACGCTAACCGTGCTCTCATGGGATCTAACATGATGCGTCAGGCTGTGCCTTTGATGCGTAGTGAAGCTCCTATCGTCGGTACAGGTATTGAAGGTCAGCTTATCCGTGACTCCCGCACTCAGATAATGGCGGAAGGCAAAGGCACAATCGAATATGTCGATGCCACCACCATAAAGATCAACTATGACAGGACAGAAGACGAAGAATTCGTAGAGTTCGAACCTTCGTTGAAAGAGTATAAGATTCCTAAGTTCCGCCGTACCAACCAGGGTACTACTATCGACCTTCGTCCAATCTGCGAAGTGGGTCAAAAGGTAGAAAAGGGTGATATCCTGACCGAGGGATACTCAACAGAGAAAGGTGAGCTTGCATTGGGTCGCAACCTTAAGGTGGCATTCATGCCATGGAAAGGCTACAACTATGAGGACGCAATTGTGCTCAATGAGCGAATGGTAAAAGAAGATATCCTTACCTCTGTCCATGTAGACGAGTATACTCTCGAAGTGCGCGAGACTAAGCGCGGTATGGAAGAACTTACCTCCGATATCCCAAATGTCAGCGAAGATGCTACTAAGGATCTTGACGACCGTGGTATCATCCGTGTAGGAGCTTACGTTGTACCCGGCGACATTATGATTGGTAAGATCACTCCTAAGGGTGAAAGCGATCCGACTCCGGAAGAGAAGTTGCTTCGTGCTATATTTGGCGACAAAGCTGGAGAAGTGAAGGATGCCTCATTGAAAGCAAGCCCGTCATTGAAAGGTGTGGTAATAGGCACCAACCTTTTCTCAAAAGCAGTGAAGACCAAGACTTCCAGAAAAGCTGCCGCTGAGCAGACTGAAGCTCTTGACAGAGAATACAGCATAAAGCTCAACGACCTGAAGCAGATCATGATAGGCAAGATGGAGAAACTCCTGAATGGTCAGGTATCGGCAGGCGTCAAGGATTTCCTCGGCGACGAGATTATCCAGAAGGGTCAGAAATTCAACGGTGTCAATTGGGCTGACTTCAAATATGAGACTGTCAATCTCAGCAACTGGACCGATGATGAGCGTATCAATGGCATGGTGATGAAACTTGTGACCAACTATGTGCGCAAGTATAAGGAGATCGACAGCGAACTGCGCCGCAAAAAATTTGACATCACGATTGGCGACGAGCTCCCTTCCGGCATCATGCAGATGGCAAAGGTATATATTGCTAAGAAGCGTAAGATCGGTGTAGGCGACAAAATGGCAGGTCGTCACGGCAACAAAGGTATCGTTTCGCGCGTCGTAAGACAGGAAGATATGCCTTTCCTCGACGATGGAACTCCTGTCGACATCGTTCTTAACCCGCTGGGTGTGCCTTCACGTATGAACCTTGGCCAGATATTTGAGACTGTGCTTGGCTGGGCAGGTCGCGAACTTGGCGAGAAATTTGCTACTCCTATCTTCGATGGTGCAAGTCTCGACGACCTCAACGAATGGACCGACAAAGCAGGTCTGCCACGATATGGCAAGACTTACCTCTATGACGGCGGCACAGGCGACCGCTTCGACCAGCCGGCAACCGTAGGAGTCATCTACATGCTTAAGCTTGGCCACATGGTTGAAGACAAGATGCATGCCCGCTCGATAGGTCCGTATTCTCTTATCACTCAGCAGCCGCTCGGCGGTAAGGCTCAGTTTGGTGGACAGCGTTTTGGTGAGATGGAGGTTTGGGCGCTGGAAGCATTCGGCGCAAGCCACATCCTCCAGGAGATTCTTACCATCAAGAGCGACGATGTCAATGGCCGTAGCAAGGCTTATGAAGCAATAGTCAAGGGAGATCCTATGCCAAATCCAGGTATTCCGGAATCTCTCAACGTGCTTCTCCATGAGCTTCGTGGCCTCGGCTTGAGTGTCACACTTGACTAAAAGTGAGATCCTACCTTAACAATTAATATTCCTCTTGCCGGCGATGCTTTCGCTGTGCCGGCAAGAGACAACATAGAAGGAAAACCTATGGCTTTCAAGAAAGACAATAAGATTAAAAATAACTTTACCAAAATCACGATTGGCCTGGCATCGCCAGAGAAGATCAAGGAAATGTCGAGTGGCGAGGTATTGAAGCCTGAGACCATCAACTACCGCACATATAAGCCGGAACGAGACGGCCTTTTCTGCGAGAAAATCTTTGGTCCGGTGAAAGACTATGAGTGCCACTGTGGTAAATACAAGCGTATCCGCTATAAAGGAATCGTCTGCGACCGTTGCGGCGTCGAGGTGACTGAGAAGAAGGTGCGCCGTGAGCGTATGGGCCACATTGAGCTTGTGGTGCCGGTAGCCCATATCTGGTATTTCCGTTCGCTTCCAAACAAGATCGGCTATCTGCTTGGCCTTCCATCAAAGAAGCTGGATTCCGTGATCTATTACGAGCGCTACGTAGTGCTTCAGCCGGGAGCTGCCGCAAATATCTATACTGATACACGCGATGGCGAAAAGCTGATCGGTAAGGAAGCCGGCAAAGGCATATCTCGCCTCGATCTCCTATCAGAAGAAGAATATCTTGATATCCTTGATCAGCTTCCGGAAGGCAACCAGCTTCTCCCTGACGATGACCCTAATAAGTTTATCGCAAAGATGGGCGCTGAAGCAATATATGAGCTTCTTCAAAACATCGACCTTGAAGGACTTGCAGCCGACCTTCGCGACCGTGCTCACACTGAGGGTTCCCAGCAGCGTAAGACTGAGGCTTTGAAGCGTCTTCAGGTAGTCAACTCTTTCCTTGCATCAAAGGATGTCAATAAACCTGAATGGATGATTCTGAAGGCTATCCCTGTGATTCCTCCTGAATTGCGCCCGCTCGTTCCGCTTGATGGCGGACGTTTCGCAACTTCCGACCTCAACGATCTCTATCGCAGAGTTATCATCCGCAACAACCGTCTGAAACGCCTCATAGAAATAAAGGCTCCCGAAGTTATCCTACGCAATGAGAAGCGTCTGCTTCAGGAGGCTGTTGACTCACTTCTCGACAACTCCCGCAAGGCTTCGGCTGTGAAGAGCGATGTCAACCGTCCGCTCAAGTCTCTGTCTGATTCTCTCAAAGGCAAGCAAGGACGTTTCCGTCAGAACCTTCTCGGTAAGCGTGTCGACTATTCAGCTCGTTCGGTTATTGTCGTAGGTCCGGAGCTTAAGATGCATGAGTGTGGTATTCCTAAGCTTATGGCTGCCGAATTGTATAAGCCGTTCGTAATCCGCAAACTCATCGAGCGCGGTATTGTGAAGACTGTAAAGAGTGCTAAGAAAATCGTCGACCGTAAGGAACCGGTGGTATGGGATATCCTCGAGCACGTCATGAAGGGCCACCCGGTGCTTCTCAACCGTGCCCCGACACTTCACCGTCTCGGTATCCAGGCGTTCCAGCCTAAGATGATCGAAGGAAAGGCAATCCAGCTTCACCCGCTCGCTTGTACGGCATTCAACGCCGACTTTGATGGTGACCAGATGGCTGTCCATCTTCCTCTTGGAAATGAAGCTATACTTGAAGCTCAGATGCTGATGCTTGGAGCCCACAACATCCTTAATCCTGCCAACGGAGCTCCTATCACGGTGCCTTCTCAGGATATGGTGCTTGGTCTGTATTACATCACTAAGCTCCGTCCCGGCACAAAGGGTGAAGGCGCCAAGTTCTACGGACCCGAAGAAGCCGAAATAGCATACAATGAAGGTAAACTTGACCTTCATGCTCCTGTGACAGTGCTTGTAGACGATGTAGATGAAAATGGCAACATAGTCAAGGTGCTTAAAGACAATACTTCCGTAGGTCGCATTCTCTTCAATCAGTATGTGCCGAAGGAAATCGGATATGTCAATGAGATTATCTCTAAGAAATCTCTTCGCAATATCATCACGAAGGTGATCAAGACTTGTGGTGTGACCCGTTCTGCCCAGTTCCTTGACGATATCAAAAATCTTGGCTACAAGATGGCATTCCGCGGTGGTCTTTCATTCAACCTTGGCGATGTCATCATCCCGGAAGAGAAGGCTGAATATGTAGCTCAGGGTAATGCCCAGGTAGAGGAAATTATGATGAACTACCAGATGGGTATGATCACCGGTAACGACCGCTACAATCAGGTCATCGATGTATGGACCAATGTCAATAAGAAACTTGCCGACACTCTGATGAAGCAGATGGAGGAAGACCAGCAAGGCTTCAACTCAGTCTATATGATGCTTGACTCAGGTGCCCGTGGTTCTAAGGACCAGATCCGTCAGCTTTCCG
>CAMWLX010000169.1 GCA_947175225.1 uncultured Porphyromonadaceae bacterium | reverse complement strand
TTCTTTCGCAATGCTAATTACGCCCTATCAAAAGTGGATATGTGTGATTGACGCTTCTATTGCAAAACTTAAATCATAACGTAATAAGAAAACAATATCTTTTAGTTTTATCCATAGTATTGTCCTTGATTTGTTCTTTGCAGATTTTGGCAAATGATAATGTCCAAGTGGCAAGGATGTTTCCGGCCCAAGAATTGGGAACTTCGACATATACCGCCTTTTGCATGGATCCTTTCGGATTTATGTGGATCGGTACAGATAATGGTCTTATACGCTTTGATGGAAATCATTATGAAGTCTATCGGCATTTGGAAGGAGATACGGCAAGTATCAGTGACAACAGGATCTTAGGCCTGCTTAGAGATAAAAAGGATAGGTTATGGATTGCAACTGCTAATGGCTTGAATCTTTATGATTCGGCAAATGATTCTTTTCTAAGAATTGATGTTCCTGATTTCGGTAAGAAAGGATATATCATTTCATTCACAGTTGATGTTGTGGGAAAAGTCACGTTTGTGGTTTCGGGAGTTGGTATTTATGAAATAAAAGAAGAAGGAAAAGGTTTCATTTCAGCTCAGCGTGTCAATGGCTCGGAATCTCTTAAAGATGTAAATTGCATAATGTCTCATAGGAATGGACGCATATATGCAGGCACTGGCAAGGGAAAAGTGTATGAGCTGACTAATGAGCATCAATGGAAGATGATAGTTGAAATGAATTCTGCTGTTTGTGATATCAGCCAAGAGCATAACGGTTCATTAATCATAAATACGTTCAAAGGCGTCGATCGTTTTAATCTCATTTCTAAAACAAAGACGCATATCCAATTGAAATCAGATATTAAGGTAAATAATTTATCCTCATCAATAGATAACAGAGTATATTTGGCTACATACGGTGCAGGATTATGGGAAATTAGTTCAGATTCAGATAAGGCAAAATATTGTGATATATATTGTCCCTTTATTGATATGAAGTCTTCTCGGATCGGAGCGGTGTATGGATCGTCAGACGGGTCATTGTGGATAGGTTGCGATTATTGTGGTGTGGTGTTTCTCCCTGTCGAAGGTCTCTCGTTTTTATATCGAGGAGTTTCAGATATAGTTAAGGATTTTGATCTCCCTTTGTCAGCTATGAGGGTTTGGAAGGGAAACTATGTCATAGGCAATAGCATTGGTGAGGTTGCCATTGTGTCAAAAGAAGGGAAGTTATTGAAGAAGTCGAATATTCCGGAAGGAAGTGCCATTACTTCAATTGATATCACTGAAAATGATAAGGCTATTTTGGGAGTGCTTGAAAGTGGAGTATGGAAACTCGATCTCAATTCAGGAGTATTGGAGAAATTAGTCGATATTTCAGATAAATGTCTATCCTTAAAAGTCTGTGAGGGCAGTGACGGGTGCATCTATATCGGAGTTTATGCTACTGGTTTGATGAGGTATAATCCAAAAACCGGAGAAAAGGAATTTTTATCTTCCGGTGCAGATACCAAAAGAGTAGTGTCGCCATATATTACAACTATCAAGGCTTATGATGACAATCTATGGATTGGGTCGTTTGGAGGAGTAGCATGTTATAATACAACAACTGGAAAATTTGAAGATATCGACCAAACTCCATATATGGCATGTGCCGTATTTGATATTGTTCCTGAAAATGAAAACTTTATTCTTTTGGGCACGAGCAATGGCTTGATTAGATATAATATGGAAACAAAAGACTTTGAGAAATACACCACTCTCGAATGTCTATCTGATAATGATGTTAGGTCAATTGCAATAGATGGCAATGGAGGAAAATGGATTGGGACAATGCGCGGCTTAAATTATCAATCTCCAAGAGAAGGTATGGTTATAGCTTATATTGGAGGAAACGGAATAGTTGAAAGCACTTTTGAAAATATGGAATACTCCACAGATTCGGATATGATCTATGCTGCCGGACATATGGGATTGACCTCTTTCTCTTCATTATCAATTGCTTTGCCTACATTTCCTCATGGTTTAAAAATAACTGATATGTATGTGAAAGGCAAAAAGATAAATCCGATTGATTCATCAGGGTATCCTGAAGTCATACATCTATCACATGATGAGAATTCCATTGCTTTTCGGATATCTACTATGGATTTTAGGGATACTTCTAATTTGAACTATCTTTGGAGGTTCTCAGGAGATGAGGATTGGGTGGAACTTCCGGATGGCTCTGATCTTATCAATCTTTCTTCGTTAGCTCCGGGAAAATATACATTGCAATTCAAAGCTGAAGAAGCCGGAGTTGAGTCTCCTGTTTCAGAAATTACTATACATGTAGCTCATCCATGGTATCTTACATGGCTTGCTAAGATAGTTTATATTCTGATTTTTATTTTCCTGTTATATATGGTAGTGACAGTGATAAGAAAAAGACATCAAGAACGCCTGCACAAAAAGAAACTTGAGTTCTTGATGGATATGTCGCGTGATATGCGTTCTCCTTTGACTCTTATTCTTGGTCCTTTAGAGGCTATGTTGAAGGAAAGGTTGAGTAGCGGTTTGCGCGAACGGATTCGTGGTGTCTACCGAAATGCTCATAGGATTCTAAATATTGTCAACCAGCTTCTTGATCTTAATAGAATAGACAATGGCATAAAAGGACTTGAATGTAGGTTGACTAATTTGCCTGATTTCATTGCTGAGATTGTGGAGATGTTTCAGCCGCAGGCTCAAGATAAAGGTATTGAACTCACATTTGTTTCAAAAGATAATTGGGAAGATGTATGGATCGACCGAACTGTCATTGATAGAATAATGGTAAATTTGATATCTAATGCCCTAAAATATACTCCCAAGGATGGTAAAGTTGAGATTTTGCTCAATAAGTCGGTTGATGGTGGAGGAGTGAGTGCAAAGATCTGTTTGATAGGTAATGGTAAGTGGCTTGAATTTGATTCTTCTGCTGATATTTTCAGCAGTTCAAATAGATTGGAAAACGGCATTTTATTCTCAGACGATAGCTTTAGTTTGGGATTGGATATATGCCGAAGATATGTCAGGCTGCATCATGGAGAAATTTATGTTGAAAAAAGAAAAGATGGAATCATCGGAGGAATTTTTAATGTGATTATTCCTTTAGAAAAAAGTAAATATTCTCAGGAAGAATTAATAAATGAAGAGAATATCTCATCTGAAGATAATGTGCATGACACAGACTCAGGGCTGCAACCAGTTGTAAGTTTAGAAGATAAGAATATAGTTGGTAATATACCAATTGAGGCAGATGAAGATATAATACAACCGTTGTTGCCAAATATTAAGGGTAATGATGAAGCCCTGATAGAGCGTGTTAATAAAATCTTGGAGGAAAGGATTGATGAAGATGATATGAATGTGGATAAGCTTGCTGAAGTAGTAGGAATCAGCAGAACTCATTTGTATAGAAGAATGAAAGACCGGCTTGGTATAAATCCAAGCGAGTATATTCGAAATATGCGTTTGCAGAGGGCATGCGAATTGTTGAAGCATGATGATCTGGACATCACTCAGATTGCATATGCCCTGGGATTCTCTTCCCAGTCTCAATTTTCTACCACTTTCAAGCGATTTATGGGATATACCCCAACGGAATACAGAACAAAACATAAAAAAGACATTGATTCAAAACCAGAGTTCATTTCATAACACATTTGCATCCAATCATAACCTAAGAAACGCGAAAAATCTATAATTTTGCACCTGTCGGATTTACTAAGGCGAGATTTAGATGCATAATAAAGATTGTCAGCCAAAATTACTCCGACCCTTGATAATTCAAGGCTCTAACAATGACTTATTAAATATTAATAAGTATAATGGATCAATTAAAGAGGATGGGGATGCTATCATATAAGCTCTCCATCCTTGTTTTGAATCGAAAAGTTGATTTCTTCAACAATGTATACGATTTTGTAAAAAGTATGTTACGAAAACTTACAGAAATGAGAAGAGTGATTTATTGGGTATTGATAGTTTTTTATTAATTTTGCATTTTAACAAATCTAATATCTAATGAAGAAAAAAGCGTTTGTATTTTCTGCTTTGATTTTGGCAACTTCAATGTGTTGTCATGCTCAGCATGCGGTTTCAAAGATTTCGGATGTGAAGCACCCAATAATGAAAGGAGATTTTAAGGATTTTGGAATTCAGAATCCGGATACGATACTTACCCTTGACTGTAATGAGTTTTTTACAGATCCAAAGACAAGTCTGTTTTATGCAGATTTCAGAAAATCTTTCGATATGACTTTCGATGCGCAAGTCAATACAAACCTTACTGAACAAGTATTCATTTGCAAGGAAGGTACTCGATATAATGAGGCAGCCGGAATAATGGTAGGCTTTGATCCGACAGTTGAACGAATTTTCGCAGAGGTAACAGATTCTTATGGCAAAGAGCATCGAATCTGGGCAGGTGGAAAAATAAAACCTGGAGATTGGATTAAAGTTAGAGTGAAAGGCATTGCCGATGAAGATTTGACAAAATCCTTGCTTAGCTTATCCATATCTGAAGATGGCAATAATTGGGATGAATCCACATTTGAGTACTCCGGTCCTGTTATGCCGGCAATGGCAAGCCGTTGGGTAATAGGAAGAGGTTATCCCGGGGGCTTCCCTAATGCTCTTCAAGTCAGAAAAGGGGCTATAAAAAATCTCGCTATCAGTGGAAGCGGTCGTGAACGTCTTGCTGGAGAGAATCCAATTTTCACAGATCGCCTCACAGCAGATCCGGCTTGTACAGTAGTTGGCGACCGACTTTATGCATTCGTAGGGGAGGACTGCGCTTCCCCCGGAGGTTGGTTTAATATGCCTCATTGGGTAGCTTACTCCACTAAAGATATGAAAAATTGGGAATGCCATGGAGTAGTATTGAAAGCTTCAGATTTCCCATACGCTAATCCTTATGGGGCATGGGCTGGACAAGTAGTTGAGCGTGATGGAAAGTTCTACTACTATGTCACTTTAGATGATGTGCGCAATGGTCGGCATGCAATAGATGTTGCTGTTGCTGACAATCCTCTTGGCCCTTATCTCCCAGCCAGACTTGACCGTGAGCCACTCATCACTGACGACATGACTCCTGACTCACACAGATGGAATGCCGATATCGATCCGACAGTATTGATCGACGATGATGGTCAGGCATGGATTGTATGGGGCAATGGCGACTTCTATGTCTCACGACTGAAGGATAATATGATTGAACTCGAAGGCGAAGTAATGCACATGGGTGTCCGCAATGTCTCAGAAGGACCATGGCTTTTCAAGCGCAACGGTAAATATTATAATGTATATGCTGCAGATGCTCCCGGAGTGCAACCTGAACAACTTGCCTACTCAATGGCAGACAATATCACTGGCCCATGGACATACGGAGGGCTCGTCACAGGCCCGGCTAAGTTTGGTTTTACAATTCATCCATCGGTCAATGAATTCAATGGCAAATGGTATCTCTTCTATCATGATGGCTCATATATGCACGACGGTGAGCCGGGTGGGGATTGCCGCAGGCAAGTCTGTGTCGAACCTCTTCACTTCGATGCAGAAGGGAAAATTTTGCCGATTACGCTAACCGAGACTGGAGTTTCAAAAGAATAATCTGATTGTTAATGCATAATTCATATTAGATAAAATGCATTATTCAATATGACACGAGAAGATACATATTATTTATGAAAAGATTTTTTATTTCTTTATGTCTTGCTACCGGAGCAGTTGGCAGTTTTTCAAGTTTAGGTGAAACTCCTAAAGCTTTTGGTCCAACTCCATCTGAAAATCAGTTAAAATGGCAGGATATGGAGACGTATGCTTTTATACATTACTCGCTAAATACATATACCGATCAAGAATGGGGCTATGGAGACGAAAGTCCGGAGCTGTTTAATCCTTCAGATCTTGATGTGAAGCAATGGGTAAAGGTGTGCAAAGATGCAGGTATGAAAGGGATAATCTTTACTGCCAAGCATCATTGCGGCTTCTGCATGTGGCCATCAGCATTCACAGAATATTCAGTCAAGAATTCCCCTTGGAAAGAGGGGAAAGGTGACGTAGTAAGGGAGCTTGCTGATGCCTGCCGCGAAGAGGGCTTGAAGTTTGCCGTTTATCTTTCTCCTTGGGATCGAAATCATCCTGAATATGGCAGGGATAAATATGTGACATATTTCAAAAATCAACTAAACGAGCTTCTCACTAATTACGGAGATGTCTTTGAAGTATGGTTTGACGGTGCTAATGGAGGCGACGGTTGGTATGGCGGTGCAAATGAAATCCGTAAGATAGATCGCACTACATATTATAAATGGCCTGAAACATACAGAATGATACGTCGCATCCAGTCTGACTGCCTGATATGGAATGACGGCAGTGACCGTGGAGACTTGCGCTGGGTCGGAACTGAGGCAGGTGAGGTAGGAGCTACAAACTGGAGTCTTCTAAATAAGGATGGAGAAGTAGATTGGGGAATGCTGCATTTTGGATTGGAGAATGGCGACTCTTGGGTTCCCGGAGAAACAAACACGAGCATTCGTCCCGGTTGGTTTTATCATACTACAGAAGATGAGAATGTGAAGAGTCTTTCCAAACTCATGGACACATATTATAAATCAGTAGGAAGAAACTCAACATTGCTTTTAAATTTCCCGATTATGCCAAATGGCAGGATTCATCCTACAGATAGCGTGCGTGGTGCAGCTTTTGCAAAAATGGTAAAAGAAGTCTTTAAGGAAGACTTGGCAAAAAAGGCAAAAACGGATCATCCGGAGATTAATGATGGCGATAGAAACACTTATTGGATGCCACAGGATGGGGCCTCTACGGGTGAAGTGATTCTGTCATTTGATAACCCTGTTACTTTCAATAGATTTGTGGCCGAGGAGTATATACCACTTGGACAGAGGGTTAAGACATGGGAAATTGAAGCCTTTTGTGACGGGAACTGGGTTCCATTGAAAGACGCTTTGACTGAGGATGGCAGACTGACCACAATAGGACGCAAACGAATAGTGTGTTTTCCGACAGTGACTGCAGATAAAGTTCGTTTTAGGGTGACTGATAGCAAAGCCGTTCCTCTGATATCAGGATTGTCTATTTATAATGCTCCGGAACTGACTGCTGATATCCCTGATTCAGGCGAAAAGAAATGTTCTGATCTTAGAATTTTTTATATGTCTCCCAAGCAGATGGCTATAGAGTTAGGAGGGGAGAAAACTGTGTCGGGCATACGTTATTTGCCTCCGACACTTTCTAAAGAAGGGACTGTGACTCATTATTCGGTTTATGCCACAACAGATTGGAACAACTGGAAGAAAGTAGCTTCCGGAGAGTTTTCGAATATTGTCAATAATCCGATCTGGCAGACAGTCAAATTTGATCCGGTCAAGGCATCTGTGCTTCGGATAGAGGCAGACCGCCTCTCAGAAGGGGAGCATATGGCTTATTCCGATGTGGAGATACTTTATGAATAAAC
>CAMWLX010000168.1 GCA_947175225.1 uncultured Porphyromonadaceae bacterium | reverse complement strand
GTTTAACTCTTCTTTGTAAATTTTTCAATTCGTAAATAAGTTTAAACAACTTCATAGATATGACAAAGAAACTAAAACTTGTGATGGCCACAAACAATGCTGACAAGCTGCGCGAAGCAAGAGCCATCGCGGGCGACCGTCTTGAGATATTGAGTCTTAATGACATTGGTTATAATCATGATATTGAAGAGACCGCTGACACCCTTGAAGGAAATGCATTGATCAAAGTACGTGCCATCAAGGAAGCCAGTGGACTTGACTGTTTTGCCGATGACACAGGTCTGATTGTTGATGCTCTTGACGGAGCGCCCGGAGTCCATACCGCAAGATATGCGGGTGATGAATGCAACCCTGATAAAAATATCGACCTGCTCCTCAAAAATTTAGAGGGAGTAGAAGATCGCCGTGCTAAATTCTGTACTTGTGTAGCTCTATCTCTCAATGGAGAGGAACGCACGTTTCAAGGATCGGTAGAAGGGAATATTGCCACTCAAAGAAGCGGATCGCATGGATTCGGATACGATCCTGTTTTCGTCCCCAATGAGACCGGCATCTGTTTTGCTGATATGTCAGATGAAGATAAAAACGCAATCTCACATCGAAGCCGTGCCATCACTGCTATGATGAAATGGTTGTCGACGCTTTGCGTATGCCTTTTCATGGCATTTGGAGCTAAAGCCTCCAGTTCCAACGACTGGAGACTCTTCAATACATTCGACGACAAAGTAGAATATCTATATGCTACCCCTGACAAGGTATACATTCTTGCCCAAGCCCAACTTTACAACGCAGCGCAAGCCGACGTCAATGAAAAATTGCTGTTTCTCTTTGGTCTTGACAAAGAATCAGGAGAAATCAGGCAATATAATGCACAAAACTTACTGAGCAATTCAGTAATAAAGGCAGCCAAATATAATGCTCTCAGGAATTATCTGCTCATTGTATATGATGATTACACAATCGACCTCCTATACGACGACGGCACTGTCAACACAATATATGGCTTGAATAGCTACAATTCCGGAAGCTCAAAAGATGTGCGTTCCATTTATTTTGATCTGGAGCAAAACAGGGCTTATCTGGCTACTGACTTTGGATATATGATTATCGATGATAAGAAAAACGAAGTAGTATCAAGCGGAATATACAATCAGCCTATCGACAAAGCTATCCGAGTAGCTGATCGATTTATTATCCTTCGAGATGGAAAACTTTACGAAGATGATGTCAATTCAAAACATCTTTCCATATCAGACTTCAAAGAGTCAGAATTGGGCAAATCCGGTAAAGTTACCGACCTGTTCCCCTTTACGCCTGACAAATGTATTGTTTCAATAGATGAGAATGGATCATCTAAATATTATATCGCGACCTTTGAGCCCGGAAATGAGTCTCCCACTCTGGTCACTGTCGGACAGCTTAACGGTTCATACATTACGGAAAATAAAGACTATATTCTTTTTGCCAGATATGGTGCGCTATTTCGGCTTGATAGAGATTCAGATCAACTCGAAAGATTGTTGCGCCGTGAAGAAGATTCAAATTTGATTTGCGCAAGTTCAGACTTTGAAAATTTCTATTATGCAAAGTCTCGTGAAGGAGTATATTCAGTAAGGCATGAGGGAGATGACAACTGGACTTTGACTAGCCAACCGGCAAGGCCCAATGCTCCGGCTGTTTTCCGTTCGACCAATCTTTTTTATTCCCCACGACATGGCATGTTGGCAAACACACACGGAATCAACCAGAACTTTAACTCCTACAAGGCACTCAACCCGATTCTTCTCTCTTCCATAAGAGATCAGGCTTGGACAATGCATGGACTTCCTTATTTTGATGATGCCACAAAACACAGATTGGTAAATCCTTGCGGTATTGCTCAAGATCCCGACAATCCTGATGTATTCTATTTTGGATCGGTCTTAAACGGTCTTCTCCGCTACAACATTACGGATATGTCGTCGCTCTTGCATATGACTAAAAGTAATGATTCTCCTACTTTCCCCGGGCATGTGTCGGTTCAAGATCCATATGCATCATGGTCAAATACTTATATGCTTACCAATCCGGTGTTTGACAGCAAAGGGAATTTGTGGGTGGCCCATCTTAATACAGACGATGAGAATAACTATTTTCCGGAGATGTGGCTGTGGACTCCTGAAAAACGCAGAGCAAGCACCTCTCCTGAAACCTTTCAACCCTTTACAAAATTAAAGCTTGACGGGATTAATGCCAACACGACAAATCTTATAGTGCCTTTATCCTACCAAGGGAATGGCGACATGCTCGTGTTTTTCTCTATGGACTATCGAAATAATCCTTTCGTGATATATAATCACAATGGAACTGTAGAGATAGATTCTGACGACCGCCAAGTTCTAATGAACACTACGGAGTTGGAAGACACTGATGGCAAACTCGACTGTGAGAAGCTTTACTGTGCCTTTGAAGATCCTTCTACCGGAATAGTCTGGGTGGGATCAGACAATGGAGTGTTCACATTCGATCCTAAAGAAGCATTTAATACTCCTAATAAGGTATCCAGAATTAAAGTAAGTCGAAATGATGGAACATCTCTTGCCGACTACCTTCTTGCCGGCATCTCAGTCAATGATATCTCAATTGATGGGCTGGGACGAAAATGGTTCTCGCTTGCCGGAGGAGGACTTGTCTGCACATCAGCAGATGGGAAAAACATCCTTCAGGAGTTAAATACGGATAACTCTATGCTCCCCTCCGATATGGTGTATGCGACATGCTATAATCCTGATAACAATTCCATGATGGTAGCTACAGCATCCGGACTGTGTGAGTATTATCTAAGCGGGCAATCGAATGAAGCCGTGGCATCTTCGGTAAGAGCATATCCAAATCCGGTGCGTCATGACTATTATGGATGGGTCACTATCGATGGCATAGAAGACGATTGCATTGTGAAGATTGCGGATTCAGCCGGCAACATTGTGCGTGAATTAGGACCTGCCACTGCCGGTAGGGTTCAATGGGATGTCTGTGGTATGGATCTTAACCGTGTGCCCAGCGGTGTCTACTATGTGCTTGCTTCTTCCGGCCGTAATGGCGGCTCCTATAATGAAGCTACCAAAATACTGGTCATAAACCGATAAAGAGACAGCTCATTTCATAAATCAAACTTCCAGTACACTTATATTTGCCTATGGGAAGAAAGAATAAACTGCAGAAGTTTTCTGATATGGAGACTTTCGGATGCGTTCTTCAGTATCCTCGCCACATACTGATAGAAAAAGGATTCCCCTACAAAGGAAAATGGAATAATGATTTTTTTGCCCACCCAAATCCAATCACCCTTGAACTCGGGTGCGGCAAAGGGGAATACACCGTCGGGCTTGCAGAAGCAAACCCCGACCGGAACTACATCGGCGTCGATATAAAAGGAGCCCGAATGTGGAAGGGGGCAAAATATGTTGAGGAAAAAGGGATTGGCAACGCAGCGTTTCTCCGTACTGAAATCGAGCTGATATCTCAGTTTTTTGATGCAGGGGAAGTTGATGAAATATGGATCACCTTCCCAGATCCCCAGATGCAGAAGGCGAGGAAAAGACTCACGTCATCACGCTTCCTGACCAATTATCGTACTTTTCTGCGACCTGGAGGAATCATCAACCTAAAGACGGACTCACCTTTCCTGTTTGAATACACCAAACGCTTAGTGGAGACAAATGGATTCGAGATTCTCAAAATCACCGATGACCTATATGGCAGCGGACTGGCAGACCCGGTGACCTCCATCAAGACCTTCTATGAGCAGCAATGGCTTTCACGAGGAAAGTCGATTAAGCTTATCTCTTTCCGGATAGGAGAGGGGTGCATCATCGAGCCAGATTGCTCAGACATGGAGAAGGATGATTATCACAGTGAATTCGGCAGACACTCACTTAATAATGCATAATTAGCTTCCCTTAAAGCAAATCACAATGAATAATTTTAATGTGAAATGGATACCCTGCCAAGGCTATATCATTTAGGATAGAGGTTAGTATTAGGATTATGCATTGTGCATTAAGAATTATGAATTAAACTAAAATTATGGCTATATACCCAAAACTTATTCTTGACGCACTTACCAACGTCAAATATCCCGGCAACGGAAAAAATATCGTTGAGCTCGGAATGGTGGAAGACGACATTCGTATCGACGGGAATACGGTATCATTCTCTATCATATTCGATCGGCCAACGGATCCATTTATCAAATCAGTGGTCCGTGCTGCCGAAGCAACCCTTCCGGTCTTTGCAGACCCAAATATAGATGTAAAAGGGCGTATCTCTGTCAAATATCGTCAAGCGGAGACCCCTAAACCGGAGATGCCTCTTCCCGGAGTAAAAAATGTCATAGGAATTAGCTCTGGAAAGGGTGGGGTAGGGAAATCCACTGTCGCAGCAAATCTTGCCATTGCACTTGCTGCAAAGGGCTACAAGGTTGGGCTTCTTGATGCTGATATTTTTGGGCCTTCGATGCCTAAGATGTTTGGAGTGGAAGATGAGAAACTTTATATGACCACCCAAGAAGGGAAGGATTTGATTGCTCCGGTAGAAAAATTCGGTGTGAAAATGCTTAGTATCGGGTTTGTCGTAGATAAAGACAGTCCGGTTCTCTGGAGGGGTGGTATGGCTTCAAATGCCCTGAAGCAGCTTATCACAGAAGCATGGTGGGATGAACTCGATTATTTCTTGATTGATATGCCTCCCGGCACAAGCGACATACATTTGACTCTTGTCCAGACTCTTCCCATCACCGGAGTGATAGTGGTAAGCACTCCTCAGGAAGTGGCTCTTGCTGATGCACGCAAGGGTATCGGTATGTTCCGCAGTGAGAAAATCAATGTGCCTATATTGGGGCTTGTGGAAAATATGGCTTGGTTTACTCCGTCTCCTCATCCGGAAGAAAAATACTATATCTTCGGAAATGGAGGAGCTGCCCGCCTTGCAAAGACTATGAATGTGCCATTGCTGGCACAGATTCCTCTTGTAGCCGACATATGCGAAATGGCTGATAATGGCCATCCGACAGCGACCGAATGCACAGGAGGGGAAATTTCTGAAAATCCCGAGGCTAAAGCCTTTTCTGAGCTTGCCGATAGGGTTGTGGCGGAATGCGACAGGCGCAACCGTGAACTCCCTCCTACGCAGGCAGTGCAAACGCACTGATAGTTTTGCATTATTCATTTGGATAATTTGTAATTAATAATTAATCATTAAAAAGACCGTGTCAACAGCACAAGCAGAAAACACTCGCAAGGTGACTACAAGTCGCCTTACGGAAATGAAACATCGTGGCGAGAAAATATCGATGCTTACTGCCTACGACTATACATCTGCAAAACTCGTGGATGAAGCAGGTATGGATGTCATTCTCGTTGGCGATTCCGCATCAAATGTAATGGCAGGCAATGTCACGACTCTTCCGATCACTCTCGATCAGATGATATATCATGCGAAGTCTGTAATGAAGGGAGTGAAGCGTGCCCTCGTTGTAGTGGATCTTCCCTTTGGTACGTATCAAGGTAATTCCAAAGAAGCCTTGGCTTCAGCAATCCGCGTTATGAAAGAGAGCCACGCAGAAGCGCTGAAGCTTGAAGGGGGAGCAGAGATTGCAGAATCAATTCAGCGTATCCTTTGCGCCGGAATACCCGTGATGGGTCATCTTGGACTGACTCCACAGAGTATCAATAAATTTGGCACCTACAGTGTGCGTGCTAAAGAGGAAGCAGAGGCTAAGAAACTTATTGAAGATGCCAAGATTCTCGAAGATATAGGTTGCTTCGCCATAGTCCTTGAGAAGATTCCGGCAAAATTGGCGGAGCGAGTGGCAAAAGAACTTACTATTCCTGTGATTGGTATTGGAGCCGGTGGGGGAGTTGATGGTCAAGTGCTAGTGATGCATGATATGCTCGGCATGACAATGGGATTCTCTCCGCGCTTCCTGCGTCGCTATGCCAATGTAGGCGAAATCATGACAGACGCTTTCCGACACTACATCAATGATGTTAAGACAGGAGATTTTCCCAACGAAAAAGAACAGTACTGACAATAAGAATATATTATCAGCTCCGGATATGACGGTCGCATATCCGGAGCTTTTGCCATTATCTGAAGGAATAGCCGAATCCGAGCATGAGATTATTCTGCTTCTGAAAATTGAGAAGCTGATATCCGATGTTTAGATAAAAATGATCGGTAAATCTCACTTTTAGATTAGCAAGTTGATATGTGGCGTGAGTCTCTTCAGGCCCTATGAAGTTATAGCCAATGCCGACATTGACAGAGAAAATTGGCATTACTAATTCAGCACGTCCGGAAACGCCTGCACATATTTGGCTAAGAATAGAAGGTCGGTAGAATCGTATATCATCAGATGTGTCTCCATAGGCATGATGCCTTTTCAGGTCGGTGCTTTGATCCCATTGGAAATCGACAGAGCCGCCGGCACGGAAAATCTTTTTGATTTGCCACATAGGTGATATGTTTAGTCCTACTACCGGATAATGCCCATTAAGAAGTATTGGAGTTTCGCCCCCTCGATAGACCCTTTTTCTCCATGCCCCATAAGCAGTGACATCAAATTGGAGTTTATGTCGATTCTTAATACTGTCATCAAAATATTTGACACTCCTTTCCGGCACCTTGCCCAATTCCCTCGTGACTCCTATCCTGATTCCTGCCATGTTGACGCCTGGATTTGGAAATGAAGTGTTTCCATTAGAGAAATGCGTGAGATCCAATCCCGCAGTCAGGGCATAGTGATGGCTCAACTTCCAGCGCAGCCCGGCTCCAAGATTGATATAGGCATTGACCTTTGACCCCACTATAAGATTTGAATACGTAGTGTATCCATCACATTCCCGCCATCCGAATGAGGCTCCAAAATTCCATTCGTAGTATAGTGCCAATCGGTCATTGATCCTGTAAATAGGAGCCCCCTGAAAGACATAGACCGAAATAGGAGTTCCAATTCCTTTCGGATTCCCAAGAAATGATACTGATGCTCCAAGTCCTTGCCATGCTCCCGGATATATGCGCCCTTGGGTGGAGGAGGGGTCAAAAGTGAAGCCATATTTCAGATGAAGCGATGTGGCAACTTTTGTATTTCCGGCCTCAGCTACATCCAATACATTTCTAAGTATATCATCCTTATAGCTGGAGAATGCATATGCAGATCGGATATCGAAGCCGATACGGCTCTGTATTTTCCCACAAGTATCAGCTTTCTCCCCGTGTGCCGACAGCGTCAGGCAGAGAAAAAAGCTCATTATCGCCACTATCCTCATTGTCAGAGTATCTTTCATTAAGCAAAAAGAGATTCTATTATAAATCTCACTCAAAATTAGTCAAAAAAATATAACCGACAATCGTATACTAAAAAAATTTTTGCCTGATTGAAAAAAAAAATGTACCTTTGTAAAAAATCTTCAACTATGAATAAGCGATATTTATTGACATCTTTACTCATGGTGGCTA
>CAMWLX010000167.1 GCA_947175225.1 uncultured Porphyromonadaceae bacterium | reverse complement strand
TCCCTGCAAGGAGACCTAGGAGGCATAGGCATGGGAGCGCCATGTGCCAATGCAACTACAGGAAGCATTGAAGGAGCTACTAACCTTCCTTGGCCTCCACCGGTGCCTCTTGCTAACCTGATGGAGCCTCGTCTTGGACTCCCCGTGAGGGTAAACAACGATGCAAACGCAGCCGCAATTGGCGAGAAAGCATACGGTGTGGCTGCCGGGATGAACGACTTCATTGTCCTCACACTCGGTACAGGCGTTGGTGGTGGAGTTGTCTGCAATGGGCATCTCCTGAGCGGTGCTCGTGGGTTTGCCGGAGAACTTGGACATGTCACCTTCCCATTTGCTGCTGACCGTGTATGCGGTTGTGGCCGTAAAGGATGTCTCGAGACAGTAGCGTCTGCAAGGGGTATTGTTGAGACCGCCCGAAGAATGATGGCTGAGACAGATAAGGAAAGTTCACTAAGAAACATTCCTGCTGAAGAACTGACATCCAAAGCTATTGCTGAGGCTGCTATCACAGGTGACGAACTTGCAAAAGAAGTCTATGACTTCACGGGTAAGTGTCTCGGCATAGCCGCAGCAGAGTTTGCTGCTTTCACAGACCCTGAAGCCATCATACTGTTTGGAGGTGTAGCCAAAGCCGGGGACTTGCTCGTAAATCCGATGCGTGAATCATTCGGTAAACATACACTCCATCTGTATCGTGATCGGGTTCGGTTCCTGATATCAGCTCTGGAAGGAGCCAATGCCGCTCTTGTCGGGGCTGCCTCGCTTCCTCTTCTCTAAGTAACTTCATACGCGCGTGGACGCACACGGAGTGTGCTCACTACTTTGGGGACGCCCGTGTGAGAAAGAATGAAACGAAGTAGGATGTAAAACATTGTACTACAGGTAAGATAACAAATGAAAAAGATAATAGATGTCATTGAGAGCCGGAAGAGTCCGTTTCTCTCTCTCGAGATTCTTCCTCCTTTGAAAGGAAACAGCATATATAAAGTGTTTGATATAATCGACAAACTTAAAAAATTCGATCCGCAGTTTGTCAACATTACATCTCATCACAGTGAATATATCTACAAACCGCTTCCCAACGGCACACACCGCCGTGTAAGCGTCGTAAAGCGCCCCGGCACAGTAGCTATTGCTGCGGCAATACAGAACAGATATGGTCTCATCCCGGTTCCCCATATCATTTGTCGAGGATTCACAAAGGAGGAAACTGAATATGCACTTCTCGACCTTAATTTCTTAGGAATAAACAATCTTATGCTGCTCCGTGGCGACGACAAAAGGGAGTTTATATCTGATTCCAATAAGGAAAACTATCATGAGCATGCCACAGATTTGCAGAATCAGATTAATCTCTTCAACAAAGGGATTGGTCTGGAAGATATGGCAATCCAGGGCATTGAGACTCCTTTTTCCTACGGAATGGCTTGCTATCCTGAAAAACATGAGGAAGCACCAAATATGGAATCAGATATCCGATATCTGAAAATGAAGGTAGACAATGGAGCGGACTATCTGATAACACAGATGTTTTACGATAACGAGAAATATTTCAGTTTTGTAGACCGTTGCCGTGCGGAGGGAATCAGTGTTCCTATAATTCCCGGAATTAAACCTTTGTATCGCCGTCAGCAGTTGACAGTGCTTCCAAAAATATTCCGCACAGATATCCCGGAAGCTCTTGCTTCGCAGATACGAGAGTGCAAAAGCGATGAAGATGCGAAGGAGATCGGCATAGAATGGTGTATCAAGCAGTGTGAGGAATTGATTGAAAGAGGAGTGCCTGGAATTCATTTTTATACTATGGGTATAAGCGATGGGGTAGCGCGCATTGCCGACAAATTGTTTTAATATGGAGATAAAGGAATTTAGCAGTCTACTTAAGAAGAGAGTTTTGGTTCTTGATGGGGCGATGGGAACCATGATACAGCGCTTTTCTTTGGGTGAAGAAGATTTCAGAGGAGATCGATTTGCGGAGCATCCTCTGCGTCTTTCAGGATGTAATGATATTTTATGTTTGACCCATCCGGAAATAATAAAAAAGATTCATAAGTCATATCTTGATGCAGGTGCTGACATAATCAGCACCGATACGTTCAATGCCAATGCAATATCAATGGCTGACTATGGGCTTGACAGAATTGAAGGGCTTATTCGGGAAATAAACCGTTCGGGAGCTACTATTGCGCGAGAAGCTGCCGATGAGGCTATGCTTGAGAGTCCCGGACGTGTAGCATTTGTCGCCGGCTCAATCGGACCTACAAATAAGGCTGCCACTATGAGTCCGAATGTAGCCGATCCTGCATCGAGAAATGTCACGTATGATGAATTGAACGATGCATATTTTCATCAGGTTTGCGGACTGATCGAAGGAGGTGTTGATATATTGCTTTTTGAGACAGTATTTGATACACTGAATCTGAAAGCCGGCCTGGATGCCGCTCATAGGGCCATGGAAGAATGTGGTCGGAAGCTTCCGATAATGGTATCAGCTACTGTCTCTGACAAGAGCGGGCGAACGCTCAGCGGTCAGACGCTTCCGGCTTTCGCTACTTCAGTGGAAGAATATCCATGTGTGGTCAGTCTTGGCCTAAACTGTAGCTTTGGTCCTAAAGATATTATTCCATATCTCAGAGAGCTTGGGAACTCAACATCTCATTTTATCTCCGTGCATCCAAATGCCGGTCTTCCTGATGCACTTGGAAAATATGATGTTGACCCGGAAAGATTCATTGCTGAATTGACTCCGATATTCAATGATGCTCTTGCTAATATTGTGGGTGGTTGTTGCGGAACCACCCCTGAGCATATTAGAGAGCTTAGGAAGGTGATTGATGAATATCATTCGGTCTATTTGCCCAAGAAACTTGAGCCGGCATTGCGAGTGTCCGGACTGGAAAGAGTCGAAGTGCGTCCGGAAAATAATTTTCTTGTCGTAGGAGAGCGGTGTAATGTTGCGGGTTCACGAAAATTCCTCCGGCTTATTAAGGAGAAAAATTATGATGAGGCATTGAGGATTGCAACAAAGCAAGTAGAAGATGGAGCCATGGTGATCGATATAAATATGGATGATCCTCTGCTTGATGCACCTGCTGAGATGATCCATTTTCTTCGTCTCTATGCATCCGAGCCGGAAGTTGCAAAAGTGCCGGTAATGATTGACTCATCCAACTGGGAAGTTGTGGAGTCTGCACTGAAGAATCTTCAAGGAAAATCTATTGTCAACTCAATCTCACTTAAAGAGGGGGAAGAAGCATTTATAAGAAAGGCCAAACGCATAAGAGAACTTGGTGGCACTGTCATTGTAATGGCTTTTGATGAGAAAGGGCAAGCCGACACATACGCAAGAAAGATTGAAGTGAGTGAGAGAGCCTACAAAATACTCACGGAGATATGCGGATATAAAGGGGATGACATTATCTTTGATGTGAATGTAATGGCTGTGGCAACCGGTCTTGAAGAGCATTCGCGATATGGCATCGACTTTATAGAGGCGGTAAGGTGGATAAAAGATAATCTGCCGGGAGCTCGTACAAGTGGGGGCATAAGCAATCTTTCCTTTGCTTTCAGAGGAAGAAATACTTTGCGAGAGGCAATGCATACAGTCTTTTTATATCATGCCATATCTGCAGGTCTTGACATGGCGATCATGAATCCGGCTTCTGCTCTTACTTACGATGAAATTGATCCGGATTTGTGTTCTCTGATCGAAGATGTCATCCTCGCACGCAGACCGGAGGCTTCCGACCAACTTGCAGATTATGCCACAAAAGAAGTGGCTGTGAAAGGTCAATCAGTAGCAAATGCTGAGCATAACTTGGATGTGCCTGTCAGCAAACGTCTTGAAGAGGCCTTAGTATCAGGGAGGGCAGAACATCTTGTGGAAGACCTGGATGAAATTTCAAAGTCGATGAAAGCAGTAGACATAGTGGAGGGTCCTCTGATGGATGGCATGAAGCGTGTCGGAGAATTATTTGGAGAGGGGAAGATGTTCTTGCCTCAGGTGGTCAAGACAGCAAGGGTCATGAAAATGGCGGTGGATCATCTTGAACCTTTATTGCTGGCAGATTCATCCAAAACTGAAGGGAAAAAGACAGGGAAGGTATTGCTCGCTACAGTCAAAGGTGATGTTCACGATATCGGCAAAAATATAGTTTCGATAGTTCTGTCGTGCAATAATTTTGATGTAATTGATCTTGGAGTAATGGTTCCCTCTGAAGAGATAGTGGCCGCTGCTCTAAAAGAACAACCAGATATTATCTGCCTTTCGGGTCTGATCACTCCGTCGTTAGCCGAAATGACTGCTACAGCGGAAGCATTGGCTAAAGCCGGACTGGATATACCTCTTCTTGTAGGGGGAGCGACAACATCTGCCTTGCACACTGCTTTAAAGATAGCTCCGGTCTATTCAGGGCCGGTAGTGCATATGAGAGATGCGGCGCAGAATCCTATCGTAGCTTCCAGACTCTTGGATGAATCAGAGAAAAATGATTTTATTGAGGAGCTGCGTAGAGAGCAAAAGTCTCTCAGGGAGTCTTTTGGATCTGATGGAAATAAAATTTTGTCATTGGCTGATGCTCGAAACAAGGGAAAAGATAGCTTTCATAATGGCTATTCTTCTCCAGCCCCAGCTTGTGGAGCAGGAAAATTGATTGTAAGGCAATTTGCTATTTCCGAGCTCTTGCCATTCATCAATTGGAAAATGCTTCTGCATGCATGGGGTATTCATCGAAGTGGATGCAAATGTGGATGTGAATCTGATACTGAATCAATTAAACTCATCAATGATGCACACGATATTCTCAAGGAGATATCAGACAGTGGAAATTTTGACGGCTTCGGACTTCTACGCATTGTAAATGCTTCCTCAAAGGGAGATGATATAATGATTGATCAAAATCTGATTCCTACTTTAAGGCAGCAGAAAGCAGACAGTGGATGCCGATCTATAGCCGATTATATAAATTCTGAAGGGGATTATGTAGGAGTATTCATGGTGGGAGCAGGAAACTTTATAAATTGTCTTCGAATGAGATATGAAGAAGAGGGTGAATCATATAAAGCATTGCTCCTTCAGTCACTTGCCGACCGATTGGCAGAGGCTTCGTCAGAATTGATGCATTATCTCGTGCGTAAGGAATATTGGGGATATTCTGCATCTGAAACTTTGGATGTTGAAAAAATCCTGCGTGGAGAATTTCAAGGGATTCGCCCTGCCATGGGATATCCAATGCTGCCCGACCAACTATTAAATAAGGAAATATTTGAGATTCTTCAGCCTGAAAGTGGAGCCAGAGTTGAGCTTACTGATAATGGGGCAATGTATCCATCCTCTACCGTCAGCGGACTTTATATTTCTAATCCGTATGCACGATACTTCATTCTTGGAAAGATTGGAAAAGATCAGATTAAAGATTATGCTCAACGTCGAGGGTTGACAATCGAACGCATTGAAGAGATCATAAACCAATAATAAAAAAAGACTCACGATGAAAAGCATGAGTCTTTTTTAAGATTTATTGAGATTTTATAGTGTCAGCATTTTATAAGACGCATAAATTCATCGCGCAATGCAGGCTCTGTGGCAAATCTCCCACAATAGTCGAGGGTGGTGGTAGAGCTATCTTGCTTCTCCACTCCCCGCATCTTCATGCAAAGATGTTCAGCAGAGCAAATTACAATGACCCCATCCGTTGGCATGGCTTCTGCAAGCAGAGAGCATACCTGCGCTGTGAGGCGTTCCTGCACTTGGAGCCTTCTGGCAAATGACTCTACGATTCTTGCCAGCTTTGACAGTCCGATCATCTTGCCCTTTGGTATGTACCCAACTGTCACTTTGCCAAAGAAAGGAAGAATGTGATGCTCACACATGCTATAGAACTCGATGTCTTTTACCGTCACTATTTTCGAACCTTCATATTCAAAAATAGCTTTTTGGGCAATCTCAAGAGGATTTTGCCGATACCCACGGGTGATGTCGACAAGAGCCTTAGCCGCACGTTCGGGAGTCTTTATAAGTCCCTCCCTTTCCGGATTCTCACCGATGAGCCGAAGAATTGCGCGGTAGTGTCCTGCGATTTCGGCTATCAGTTTCTCATCGTGTTCTATATTCATCATCTCACGTTGATTTTAGATTTCACGACGCGCATTTCCGAACTGAAAGTAGGAAATGAGCGCTTTAGCTCGTCAAGAGCCTTTTGGGCTTCCTCCTCAGTGCGGAAGTTGCCTATTCTTGTATACCAGTTAGGAGCACTTGAGAATGTATAGACCTGACCTCTATATTTTGGAAAACGTGCCACAATAGCATTGCCTCGTGCTTTAGCTCTCGCCTCGAGAGAACTCTGGTTGCGTCCGTCGCTGAAGACCTGTATTCGATACCCATTGCGCATGGCATTTGGATCTTTCGTTTCTTTTTTCCTGACAGCGACTCCCGGATCGGTCAATATCTTATCAAGCAAATCTTCATCTATCTCAATAATGACATTGCCGTTAGATTCAGCCTCAATACGCTCAACAATATTTTCATACTCGGGTCCATCTGCAAATGCAGGATAAGCCCATACCGACAGCATGACTGCCGGTATGAGTGTCTTGACATATGTGCTGAATCTATATTTCATAAAGAATTAATCAAATGCTTCAACGATACCCATGAAGGAATCAGCCTTTAGAGCTGCGCCACCGATAAGACCACCATCAACGTCGGGCTTCGCAAAAAGTTCCTTTGCATTTGATGGTTTGCAGCTGCCACCGTAGAGGATAGAAGTGTTGTCTGCAAGTTCCTTGCCATACTTAGCAGCGATTACGTTGCGAATATGTGCATGCATGTCCTGAGCCTGGTCAGCAGTAGCGGTCTTGCCTGTGCCGATAGCCCATACCGGTTCGTAAGCTATGACGATTTTAGCGAAATCTTCCGGTGAAAGGCTGAAAAGAGCTTCTACCTGAGCAGCTACAACATCATTGTAAGAACCATCTTCGCGCTGTTCGAGCACTTCGCCTACACAGAAGATAGGAGTAAGGCCATTTGCGAGAGCGAGTTTAGTCTTAGCGAGAAGTTGCTCGTTGGTTTCACCGAAATACTGGCGGCGTTCGCTATGACCAAGAATTACGTGGGTTGCACCAGTGCTTTTCACCATAGGAGCGCTTACTTCGCCGGTGTAAGCACCGCTTTCATGCTCTGAACAGTTTTCTGCACCAAGGCCAAGAAGGTCGGCATCGATGACTCCGTGTACAGAAGTAAGGTGAGTGAAAGGAACGCAAATCACTACTTCACAATTAGCTTTCTTAGCCTTAAGAGCGCTGTTGACAGCATCAGCGAGTTCTACACCTTCATCAAGAGTGGTGTTCATTTTCCAATTGCCCGCTACAATATTCTTTCTCATTTTGATAATATTTATTTAAGTTTCGCTAAGCTCCACTTAAGGGTTATAAATTTATGCGTTTATAGAGCTATAAACTATAGTCCGTTTCAAAGCGCAAAATTAACAAATTCCCTCCATATCCCC
>CAMWLX010000166.1 GCA_947175225.1 uncultured Porphyromonadaceae bacterium | reverse complement strand
CCGCTCGAAAACCTGACGAAATATTAATAAAAAAATAAGTTTAAACAACTTCAATGCATAAATATGTATGGGAGTATAAGTTAGTTTGATTATTAATAAGAAGAAATGTTTTACGCCATTTTCGATTACCTACAGAATGTCGGCTCCATTGACTTTCCGGGCCGACATCTGATGACATATATATCCTTCCGGGCCGGCATCACATTTGCATTGTCACTCTTGATAGCGCTCGTCTTCGGCCACCATATTATCGAACGCCTTCAAAAGATGCAGGTCGGAGAAGTAGTCAGGAATCTTGGACTGGAAGGGCAGATGAAAAAGACAGGTACGCCCACGATGGGAGGAATCATCATCATCATCTCAATCATGGTGCCTTGCCTTCTGATGGGGAATCTGTCGAACATCTATATGCTGCTGATGCTAATAGCCACCTTGTGGACAGGAGCAATCGGTTTTCTTGATGACTACCGCAAGATAAAATACCACAATAAAGATGGACTTCAAGGGAAGTATAAGATCATCGGCCAGGTTGGACTTGGTCTTCTCGTCGGGCTTGCCATGTGGCTCTCGCCCGATATAAAGATGAGCAGTGTGCCTCTGACCACAGGAAAGGATGCTTCGACCGAACTCTTTATGGCATCGTCGATCTCTTCATCGACAAAAGACGGACCCACAGTAGTCATGGCATCAAGCAGCTACGACACCACCGACCAAGAAAGGACAGTGCATCCCGTGAAAGTCTATAAGACTCCCGAGACCACGATTCCATTCGTGAAGAACAATAACTTCAACTATCAGTGGCTGACCTCCTGGATTCCAAATGAGAAGGCAGCCCATACAGCAGGTTGGATCATCTTCGTCATAGTAGTGATAGTAGCAGTGACAGCTGTCAGCAACGGCGCCAACCTGACGGATGGTCTCGATGGTCTTTGCGCAGGGACATCTGCTATTATTGGAGTAGCCCTCGCCGTAATGGCTTATTTAGGGGGCAATGTGATCTATTCGGGCTATCTGGATATAATGTATATTCCGGGTTCAGAAGAACTCGTGGTCTATGCGGCCGCTTTCATTGGCGCACTGGTAGGTTTCCTGTGGTATAATGCATTCCCGGCTCAGGTATTTATGGGAGACACCGGCTCACTGATGCTCGGAGGAATACTTGCAGTCTTTGCCATCCTTATCCGTAAGGAATTGCTTATCCCACTTCTATGCCTTACTTTCTTCATTGAAGACTTGTCGGTAGTGATGCAGGTAGCATACTTCAAAGTGACCAAGCGCAAATATGGCCAGGGACGACGGATCTTCAAGATGACTCCTCTCCACCATCATTTCCAGAAAGCAGGCGATCCGAATATCCAGAGCCTTATCAACTTTCCTAAGCAGCCGATACCGGAATCAAAGATTGTAGTGCGCTTTTGGATTTTTGCCATTCTTTTGGCAGCCCTTACTTTTGTCACACTCAAGATCCGATAGAAAGAGCTTTAAAGATACGATTGAATAAGGAATTAAATTGAATTAGGGAAAAATCTTATATGAAGAATAAGGAAGAATTTCAAGATAAGACACTCATAGTGCTCGGAGCGGGGGAAAGCGGAGTCGGAGCAGCAGTGCTTGGCGAGGCACTCGGGATGAATGTATTCGTCAGTGACAATGGACCGATACCCGACAAATACCGCGCCCAGATGCTACGCAGAGGAATCCTTTTTGAAGAAAACGGACACTCACGAAAGAGAGTGCTTTCAGCCGACTATATAATAAAAAGCCCGGGTATCCCTCCGACAGCTCCAATCGTGAAAGAAGCTGAAGCAGCAGGCATACCTATCCTTTCTGAAATAGAATTTGCGGGATGGTTTACCAACTCCAAGATGGTATGCATCACGGGGTCAAACGGAAAGACCACCACCACAATGCTGATCTATCACATACTCCGCAAGGCAGGGCTTAATGTAGGACTTGCAGGAAATATCGGCAAGAGCCTGGCTCTGCAGGTAGCGGAAGAGCAGCACGATATCTATGTCATCGAACTCTCGAGCTTCCAACTTGAAAATATGTATGAGTTCAAGGCCAATATCGCAGTAATGCTCAACATCACTCCAGACCATATGGACCGCTACGACCATAAGATGGAAAACTATACGCGAGCAAAATTCCGCATTACACGCAATCAGAAATCTGACGACTACTTCGTCTATTGGCTCGGCGACCCAATCGTGACAGCCCAGGTGAAGGCTCTCCAACTGGAAGCAACTCTTATGCCATTTTCCGACACATACATGCCCGACACCGTGGCATGGGAAGACGAGGAGGGAATAGTGCATTTCGACATCCCGGGAGAGACATGGGACATACCCAGAGACCGCATCTCTCTTCCAGGACGCCACAATCTCTACAACTCCATGGCAGCCGGCATCTCAGCAAGCCTTCTCTCCATAAAGAGCGATACAATAAGGGAGGCTTTAGGCGACTTTGAGGCAGTGGAGCATCGTCTCGAATTTGTACGCGACCTTGATGGAGTACGCTGGATCAACGACTCAAAAGCCACCAACGTCAACTCCACATGGTATGCCTTAGACAGTATGCGCACTCCAGTGGTGCTGATACTCGGAGGCAAAGACAAAGGGAATGACTACAGCGAGATCCTTCCCCTTGTAAAGGAGAAGGTGAAGGCAATCGTATGCATGGGCAAAGACAATGCCAAGCTACTTGACTTCTTCGGGAAAGAAGTCAAAGAGATACGCGACTGCCACTCCTTGAAAGAGGCAGTGAAAGCTTGCCGAGAACTTTCTGCGGAGGGAGACACAGTGCTTCTTTCACCATGCTGCGCAAGCTTCGACCTCTTCAAGAGTTATGAAGACCGTGGACGCAAGTTCAAAGATGCTGTCAACGATCTTTGACCAACACACAAAATAATACAATCCAACCTGACAACCAAAATATCAATATGGCGACTCAGACCGAAATAGAGGGACTCAACATAAGAGAATCAATCGATGGCAGGCCCATCAATCGGCAAGGGAAGAGCAAAAAAGCATCCCGAAAAGCAAGTGAAGAGGTGGTCACTGCACTAAAAAGCGACCCCTACATATGGGGCATTTATATATTTTTAGTAGTGATCTCCATCATCGAACTCTACAGCGCTTCAGCAGCGGAAGTGGTCAGCACCAATGTCTATGCACCCCTTATCCGCCACGGAATGTTTCTTGGCATAGGCTTTGTGCTTCTGTATCTTCTCCAGCGTACACATTACGGCTACATCAGGCGCTTCGCCGGAATCATCGGGGTGCTATCATGGTTTGCGCTCGCCTACTCCACCTTTATGGGAGTGGAAATCAATGGAGCGCAACGAGCTTTCATGCTCGGGCCTTTCACCGTGCAGCCACCTGAAATAGTAAAGCTTACCGTAATCATTTGGTTGGCAACGATCCTTGCCAAGAGCCAGAAGAGCCAGGATGTCAAGACCTCCGGAATTGTCTATTCGGCTGTAGTGGTAGCGGCATTCGGCGGACTCCTCGCCCTTAACGGACTGACCAACACACTCCTTGTGATGGTGGTGAGTGTCTCAATGTTTCTTATTTGCGGTATTCCTCTTAGAAAGATTCTGATAGTGATAGGCATTTATGCTGTGCTCTTCGGCATCTTTTATCTCTTTACGAAAGTGATGAACAGATCGTCGGAATTTGACAAAGTAGGACAGACCGAGCAGGTAATACAAGACACGGGTGGCGACCACTCCTTAGGATCCCAAACACAAGTCAACCGTGTAGTAAGATTCTTTAAGGGTGTCCATCCGGAAGATGAGCTTACCGATATAAATCGCCAGGAAATAATGGCGAAATTAGCACAGGCACGCGGAGGCGTGTTCGGGAAAGGGATCGGCAACTCACGCGAAAGTGTGCGCCTTCCACTCGCCTTCTCTGACTATATCTATAGCATCGTGATTGAGGAGAGTGGCCTGATCGGAGGCATCTTTCTCATGATACTCTATCTGCTGCTGTTGGCACGCGCCGGCTATGTAGCGTATAACGTCACCCGTGCATTTCCGGCCTTCCTCATACTTGGGTGTGCGATACTTATAGTATTTCAAGCCCTGGTCCATATGGCTATCGTCACAGGACTCTTCCCCGTCTCCGGGCAACCATTGCCTCTGATATCAAAAGGGGGTACATCGGTGCTCGTGATGAGTGTAGCCATAGGCATAATGCTCTCAGTCTCTCGCTTTGCGACACGCCAAAAAGAAGGCAAATCTGAAAAAGACAATGCCGAGGCGCTCCATCTTGGCGAGGATATGAACGCCATCAATGCTTCAGCTGATAACTAATCGAGAGGAGGATACCATCCTCCTCTACTCCAAGCATACCCAAAATGAAAAAAGAAAAATACAGAATACTCATAAGTGGCGGCGGCACAGGGGGACATATATTTCCAGCCCTTAGCATCGCCAATGCACTCAAGTCTCGCCTGAATGCTGAAATACTCTTCGTAGGGGCTGAAGACAGAATGGAGATGGAAAGAATCCCGGCTGCCGGCTATGATATAAAGGGCCTGCCAGTAGCGGGCTTCGACCGAAAGAATCTGCTGAAAAATATAGGAGTGCTTATAAAGTTGCGCCGCTCCATAGCTATGGCAAGGAAAATTGTAGCTGATTTTAAGCCAGACATTGCCATAGGAGTAGGAGGCTATTGCTCCGGCCCGACACTCAAGGCTGCCCAAAGAGCAGGGGTCCCCACTCTGCTTCAGGAACAAAATTCATATGCAGGAGTGACAAATAAGCTTCTTGCAAAAAAGGCAAAGAAGATATGCGTGGCTTATCCGGATCTCGAAAGATTTTTCCCGGCAGAAAAGATAGTGCTCACAGGCAATCCTATACGCAAAGATCTTCTTTCGAGCCAAATCTCTCCGGAAAAGGCAAGAGAGAGATTTGGACTCAACCCCAAGCTTCCGACCGTGCTAATAGTAGGAGGAAGCTTAGGAGCCCTCACACTCAATGAAAGTATGGAGGCAGGCATACGCAAACTCTATGATGAAGGTATACAAGTGATCTGGCAGACCGGAAAATATTTCGGCGATCGAGGCACTGCCGCAGTAAAGAACCTCCAAGGGATAGTAGTCACCAAATTCATTTCCGACATGGCGGCAGCCTATGCAGCAGCCGATCTTGTAGTGTCGAGGGCAGGAGCAGGATCGATCAGTGAGCTTGAACTGCTCGGAAAACCCTGCATATTGGTGCCAAGTCCGAATGTGGCTGAAGACCATCAGACGAAAAATGCCCGTGCCCTTTCCGACAAAGGGGCTGCAATACTCGTCAAAGACTCTGACGCACGCGAAAAACTGGTAGAGGAAATAATCAACCTCATCCACGACAGCAAACGGATGAAAGAAATGAGCACTGAAATCAGGAAGCTTGCCCTTCCTGATTCGGATGAAAAGATTGTAGACGAAATAGTGAAGATACTGCAATGAAAATACCCACAAATATATATTTCGTAGGTGCCGGAGGGATCGGCATGGCCAATCTCGTCAGATATTTTCTTTCTAAGGGATGCCACATAGCAGGATATGACCGCACATCGACCCATCTTACCGATGCGCTGAGAGAAGAGGGAGCAGAAATAGTCTTTGAAGATGACCCGGCTCTAATCCCGGAAGAGATGAAGAATCCTGAGTCTACTCTCGTAGTGTATACTCCTGCAGTGGGAGATGACAACCGCATACTTACGGAATTCCGCCGACTCGGATTCAAGCCAGTGAAACGCGCTGCAGTGCTCGGACTGATCACAGCCGACACTGACGGCATATGCATCTCAGGCTCCCACGGAAAGACTACTACTTCGTCGATGACAGCATGGATTTTGGAGCAGACTAATGGGGGATGCAACGCATTTCTCGGAGGAATCTTGCGGAATACAGGGAGCAACTTGATGATCTCGCGTAGCAGCCGCTATTCTGTGATCGAGGCAGATGAATACGACCGTTCGTTTCATCAGCTTCACCCTTGGCTTGCAGTAGTCACTTCGACCGATCCCGACCATCTTGATATCTATGGCGACGAGGCGGGATATCTCGAAGGCTTCGCTCACTTCACATCGCTGATACGCCCCGGAGGATTTCTCATCATGCATACGGGACTGAAGCTGATCCCACGCATCGGCAAAGACGTGACTCTTGAGACCTACAGTGGGTACAAAAGCGAAGAAAGAGGAGACTGGTATGCCGACAATGTCAGATGGGGCATCGGCTCCCTGACCATAGACATCCACGGACCTGAAACATCCATTTTAGACATCAGTCTTGGAGTTCCGGTAGAAATAAACATCGACAACTCAGTGGCTGCGGCGGCTGCCTCATGGCATGCCGGAGCTACACCTGAAGAGATAAAGAAAGGACTTGAGACCTTCAAGGGAGCAGAACGCAGATTCCAGATTTGGCTCGACGGAGTGACTGACGGCAAGACCACAGTCATTGACGACTATGCCCATTCCCCTGCTGAAGTCAAGGCTTCGATAGAATCTGTCAGGAAACTTTACCCGGGGAAAGAGATAACTGTAATCTTCCAGCCACACCTCTACACCCGCACACGCGATTTCGCTTCAGAATTCGCGTCTGCCCTCTCTGCAACTGACCGCTTGATCATGACTGAAATCTATCCGGCCAGAGAAAAGCCAATACCCGGAGTAGACTCGGAAATGGTCTTAAAAAACGTCAATTGCAAAAATAAAGTATTTTGCGAGCGAAAAAATTTGCTTAATTTGATAAAAAGTTGTAATTTTGAAGTGCTTATGACTCTCGGCGCAGCAGACTTAAACGTCTTACTGCCCGAAATATGCCGTATCGTCACGCTAAATGACTGATATGCAAATCGTTATACAACTGCACAAAAAGAAAGGGATAGAGGATTAGAGAAATATGTGGAAGACAACATTAAAAATCGTCTTGTTGCTGATGCTACTGGGATATGTGGCATTTGCCTTTGCGTTCGTACACGAGGAAAATGCCAAGCGTATATGCACCGGCATCGATCTCCGGATAGTGGGCAATACTCTCCCTGACAGCGTGCTGAGGCAAGGCGTCAATTCGCAGCTTGCCAAATATGGCCACATGATAAAAGGGGAAACAATAGAAAAAATCGACATAAAAGGGCTTGAAGACTATCTCAGCACATTCTCTAACTTTGAGACCGTAGAGTGCTCCATCAACCCTGACAGTCGCTTGCGAATCACCATTGTCCCCATAAAGGCTGAAGTGCGCGTATTCACCGATAAAGGACCCAGCTTCTACATCAACCGCTATGGCAAGCGGATCACGGCAGATGCGGAGTTCTTCATCGATGTCCCGGTGCTGATAGCTCCACAAAAATATGAAAACTGCATATTTTCTGCTCTCTCAGTGATCAGATATGTAGGATCAGATCCGGAACTCAGCCCGCTTATAGCCGCCTACAAAATAGATGGGCCCAACGACTTGATCATCATCCCGAGACTTCAGGGACACGTGATCAATTTCGGAGACTCCACCCGTCTTGATGAAAAAAGAGCTGCTATTCTTGCGGCTTACCGCAAAGTATTGCC
>CAMWLX010000165.1 GCA_947175225.1 uncultured Porphyromonadaceae bacterium | reverse complement strand
AAGATCCGACCCCCGAAGATCCTAACGCTGTAACAGCCGCTTGGTTCCATGAATGGAGCGGTTATGGTGCAGATGCAACCATTGTCAGTGAAAATGCCGATGTTGAAGACAATGTTGGTAAGGCAATTGGCGCTGGTGCTGTATTGCTCGGTACAGCCGGTGTATTTGGCGAAATATATGTAGATCTCACAAATTATGAAAGTATCGAAGCAGAAGGCAATCCCGGTGTAACTCTACGTTTCCTCTTCAATCGTCCTTCTCATGATCAAGGTATCACAGAATGTCAAGCTACATTTGATGAAAATGGTAAGATTTCTTTCAACTTAAGCGAAGTAAAAGATGAAAGCGGCGAAACTGCATCTTTCATCCACCTGAATGCTGTTAAGATTGCTTGGGGACTCCCTGAAGGTATGGAATCATGCACAGTCACTAAATTCAATGCTATTGAGAAACAGGAACCGGTAGACCCTGCTGATCCGAATGCTATTACTGGTGCTTGGTTCCATGAGTGGAATGATTTTGGTGCTAATGCACAAATTGTGGAAATGACACCATCTGTTGAGGACCAAATAGGCCAAGAAGTTGGTCCTGGCGCAACAATTCTTGGACGTCCCGGTGTAGAAGGCAACATATATGCTGACTTGACTGAATATATTGGTATCGAAGCTGAAGGAACTCCTGGTGCGCAACTGCGTCTCCTTTTCAATCGTCCCTCTATGGAAGGTGGTAGTGCTGCTATCACTGAATGTAATCCGACATTTGATGAAAATGGTAAGTTCACTTTCTTGTTCACTGAAGTGGCTGCAAAAGAAGGAGAGAACGCTTATCCTTACGTTCATTTGAATGCAGTTAAGGCTCCATGGGGATTCCCTGAGAACATTACAGCTGTCAAAGTAACTAAATTTAATGCTATCTCTGGTTCAACTACTGGCGTTAAAAACATCGAAAATGCAGCTGCTGCAGATGTAATCTACAACATCTATGGCCAGCGTGTAGATGAAACATACCGTGGTATCGTAATCAAGAACGGCAAAAAGTTCATCCAGAAATAAATTCCTCCATTATATACAAATCAAAGGGACGCACAAACCGTGCGTCCTTTTTTGTCATCATATATGAGACCCACGCTCGTGCGTCCTAACCAAGAAACTATAGCTGCAAAAAAAAGGACGCACGAGCCGTGCGTCCCTACAAGGTAATGAGGAATATTCTGACTATTTCTTCATCACTTTCTTCACAGATCCATCTGCTTCAATCACGATATTAAGTCCGGATTGCATAGAGCTGATCTTTATACCCTGTGGAGTATAGATTCCTGCCGGCATACCGTTGTGTCCATCTGTGATAGCATCTACGCCAGTGTTAGACATATTATTGAGCCTGCATTCAAGAAGCAGGAACTCATGGAAACCTCCTACAGTTGACTTGTCAGTAAATCGGATTATATAGTTTCCCTTTTCCGGGATGCTGAACGAGAATTCGTGCAGCTCCTCAGCCGTCACATCAGCCGAAGTGTTTCCGTTGGTGTCAACAGTAGTGGTGAACACTTCTGAAGTAGCCACATCTTTGTTGGTATCAGCATTCCTGATTACAACATTGTATTTAGGCTGACCCTTCCAAGCCGCCATAGCAAATGTAAGCTTGTATTCTCCCGGCTCAAGGTTAAGTCGGTATGCACTCATCGCTCCAAACTCAGCCCTGCTGTTTCGCCAGTAGAGAGCCTTCCCTTGGTACCCTACGAAATCCTTCAGAGTCCTTGCCCCCGACGAGAAACTGTTAGGATACTGATGCACCTCGTTGTTTTCCTGTACGCAGCGCCAGCCCTCCGGCATACCCCCGTTAGAGACATTAGTGAAATCGAGCTTATATATGGAAGTGGTGTCGACGAAAACCGGGAGGATAGTGACATTGTCTTCCGGCATTGTGAAGGTAATCACTCCTGAATCGTCTATCTTGATAGTCTTTGACATTGAATAGTAGACAGAATTGACCACCCTGAGTTCCTTAAGTGCAAACCCTTCTTTAGGAGTCACGGTCAGAGTGACAGTCTCGCCCTCAGCAGCTTCCTTGACATCGGCAGAGACTGCGCCACCTTCAGCTTCCCTTATAGAGATGAGGAATTTCTCAGGCTCGGTTCCCTTAGGCATGTATATGATCTGGTCGATAGTCGGGCCCGCACCTGAAGTATTGGTGATGATGAAAGTGTTCTCCCCGGCCATCAGAGAAGCCGGCACCCTGACTTTCTTCCATTCATTCTTAGGAGCCTTGTTGATAGTGATAGTCCGTGTCTCGCCGTTGACCGACACTTCCAACTCAGCGTCTGCCATAATATTGCAATAGCGGATCAAGATGTCATAATCCCCTCCTTCATCAAGATTGAGCTTATGGCGGAGGGTAGCTTTCTTATTAGTACCCAATTCCACAAATCCCATTCCGGCAAACTCGGAATAGTCCGGTGCCCACCATCCTGAATGAGTCAGAGCCAAATTGCCGATGCTCCTGTAGTCCATATTCTCAGCCTCTATTATTATTTTTCCTCGATAAGGATCTGGTTGTTTTGGCAATGAGGGAGCATAGTCTGAAGGTATCGCATCTGTAATTCCGCTGCGGTCAGCATCTCCATTGCAGAAGACTGAAAGGTCCAGGGGCCCGAGATGGGTGACATAGAGGGTATAGCGCTTATCTGTTTCATTGTATTCATCTGCGACTTCCGCTGCATAAGATGCGTGTTTTTTAAGTTCAAAAGAGGGCTTGCTTTTCACTCCTTCTATACTGATGACATCTTTACGTAGTGTAGTGGTGTCATTGCGGTAATTGTTAAGGTAAAAGTCGATATGGTTCTCATATTCGCGGATTACTCCAGACGACAGCACGTCATATTTTAATTCAAGAGTGTCACACGTGTTATATTTGAGTGGAATCCTTGCTGACGCTGATTTCTTGCCGTTAAGATAGGAATACGGGGTATATGTGACGAGCTGGTTGCGCAAGCGGTTTACGTATAGGTCTCCTGTTGAGATCTCAGGATAAAGCTGATTAAACTCCTCTGCCTTTTTCCCTTTTGTTGGCCAGTAGGCATTGCGTTCAGACTTATTGACCAAAACAGGAATTTTCTTAGCTAATTCGTCAGCAGCCTCAATCATGACAGGAATGGTGCCGTAGCGACCTGTCTTTTTCAAATATAGGAAGTTGTCCATCCAATAGCCGTTGTTTCTATTGAAGGGGTCATCCTGCTTGTATATGCCGTCATATAGATTATCCCAAGCAGCATACTTTTCCTCTTCGTTTCCTCCTTTGAGATCGTTGATGACTGCAATCTTGGTCTTTTCTACCACTTCTTGTCTCGTTGGGATATACATTGTGCCGTCGATGATTTTTCCATACATGTCAAGCCAAATGGCATCGAAGTTCGGAAATGTTCCCCAATTGCGTTGAAGGTATCCGTCTACAAGTTTCGCACTCAGATTCCTGAAATCTTCTGTGGTGGTAAGTTCAGGTCCATCCCAGACTGCCCCTCCGTTGACACACATTTGTTCCATGACGGTGCCAATGCCAGCCGATCCGGGATAAGTCTTATTGTGTTTTTCTCCAAGCAGGGCGCTCAATGCTCCATTCCATCCGCAGTTGTCATAGCGCACTCCATAGTTGGTGGCAAGTCCGGCTACGAATGGGCCCCATGTGACGCTTTCATTGTTGTAGAAGCAGCTGCTGGTGGTATATTTATAAAGCCAGAGTATGGCTTCGGGATAGTCCCGGCAAGCCTTGAGCAGATCCGGATTACGCTTCATCATGCCCAAAGGATTCAGGTGGTGGCTCCAAATGTTTCCGCAGAAGCTTACTGTCAGGAAGCCTCCATATTTATGCGACATTTCGACAAGTTTGGCAAACAAGGCGATTCTGGACTCATTGGTGGCGCTGCTTTTGTCGCCCGGCTCGTCAAATCCCCAGAATTGCTCGGCATAATTCCATCCAAGGAAGTTGGGATAGGTCTTGAAGAAATATTCAAATGTCTCCAAGTCGTCGTCTTGAAGATGGGCATGTCCCCCGCTGGCTTGCTGGCAAGTAAACCACATGCCGTTTTGTTGGCAGACGGTTGCCCACGATTTGAATGTGCGCACTGCCGAACGTGGCATCCTGTACATATTCGTGGCTACATCGTATTGGCATGAAAGGGAAAGATTCATGCAGACGTATGGTTTTAGATGCTCAGGAACGAGATCTATGATTTTCTGAGGATCTGCGGCATTCCACACATCTATGTGTATTATCCAAAGAGGATGCTGGTTATCGATCGGGCGTCGCTGTTGAGCTGTGAGCGTTAGCCCGAAAATCGATAGAAACAGTAAAAAAAGTATTTTCTTCATAAATTAAAATTTAAGAGAAGGCGCATTAGCCAATGCTCATGCGCCTTTTACATTGATGATAATATGGTGGGTCTTACTTCTTCATCACTTTCTTAACAGATCCGTCAGCTTCAATCACGATATTAAGTCCGGATTGCATAGAGCTGATCTTTATACCCTGTGGAGTATAGATTCCTGCCGGCATACCGTTGTGTCCATCTGTGATAGCATCTACGCCAGTGTTAGACATATTATTGAGCCTGCATTCAAGAAGCAGGAACTCATGGAAACCTCCTACAGTTGACTTGTCAGTAAATCGGATTATATAGTTTCCCTTTTCCGGGATGCTGAACGAGAATTCGTGCAGCTCCTCAGCCGTCACATCAGCCGAAGTGTTTCCGTTGGTGTCAACAGTAGTGGTGAACACTTCTGAAGTAGCCACATCTTTGTTGGTATCAGCATTCCTGATTACAACATTGTATTTAGGCTGACCCTTCCAAGCCGCCATAGCAAATGTAAGCTTGTATTCTCCCGGCTCAAGGTTAAGTCGGTATGCACTCATCGCTCCAAACTCAGCCCTGCTGTTTCGCCAGTAGAGAGCCTTCCCTTGGTACCCTACGAAATCCTTCAGAGTCCTTGCCCCCGACGAGAAACTGTTAGGATACTGATGCACCTCGTTGTTTTCCTGTACGCAGCGCCAGCCCTCCGGCATACCCCCGTTAGAGACATTAGTGAAATCGAGCTTATATATGGAAGTGGTGTCGACGAAAACCGGGAGGATAGTGACATTGTCTTCCGGCATTGTGAAGGTAATCACTCCTGAATCGTCTATCTTGATAGTCTTTGACATTGAATAGTAGACAGAATTGACCACCCTGAGTTCCTTAAGTGCAAACCCTTCTTTAGGAGTCACGGTCAGAGTGACAGTCTCGCCCTCAGCAGCTTCCTTGACATCGGCAGAGACTGCGCCACCTTCAGCTTCCCTTATAGAGATGAGGAATTTCTCAGGCTCGGTTCCCTTAGGCATGTATATGATCTGGTCGATAGTCGGGCCCGCACCTGAAGTATTGGTGATGATGAAAGTGTTCTCCCCGGCCATCAGAGAAGCCGGCACCCTGACTTTCTTCCATTCATTCTTAGGAGCCTTGTTGATAGTGATAGTCCGTGTCTCGCCGTTGACCGACACTTCCAACTCAGCGTCTGCCATAATATTGCAATAGCGGATCAAAATATCATATTCTCCGGCTTCCCGGAGGGTTAAATTGTGGCGGAGGGTGGCCTTCTTGTTGGTTCCCATTTCTACAAATCCCAAACCTGCAAACTCCGAATAGTCCGGCGCCCACCATCCTGAATGAGTCAGAGCCAAATTGCCGATGCTCCTGTAATCCATATTCTCAGCTTCAATGATAATGGGTCCATTGAATGGTTGCGGTTGTTTCGGTATAGACAGGGCATAATCAGAAGGAATGGCATCGTTCATGCCGCTGCGGTCAGCATTTCCTTGGCAATATACAGTAAGATCCAATGGTCCGAGATGTCTTACATTGAGGACATAGCAGTTTTCTCCTTCATTGTATTCCTCTTTTATTTCTGCCGTATATGATTCATGCTCTTTCAGCTGATAAGATGGATTCCCTTTCAAGCCCTTTATGAGGATTACATCTTCTCTCATCGTTGTAGTGTCGTTTCTGAAATTATTGAGATAGAAGTCGATATGATCCTCATATTCGCGGATTACGCCCGACGACAGCACGTCATACTTTAATTCAAGGGTGTCACACGTGTTATATTTTAGTGGAATCTTTGCTGACGCAGATTTTTTTCCGTTTATGTTAGAATACGGTGTGTATGTGACGAGCTGGTTGCGCAAACGGTTGACGTATAGATCCCCTTTAGAGATTTCAGGATAATACTGATTGAATTCGTCTACTTTCTTGTCGGTTGTGGCCCATCGTGTCTTGCGTGAAGACTTGTTGACAAGCACCGGTATTTGCTGGGCTAACTCATCAGCTGCCTCCGGCATCATAGGAATTGTGCCATATCGTCCTGTCTTTTTCAAGTAGAGATAATTGTCCATCCAATATCCATTGTTCCTGTTGAATGGGTCTGTCTGCTTGTAGAGTCCGTCATATAGATTGTCCCATGTAGCGAATTGATCTTCATAGTTTCCTCCATTGACGTCGTTGATGACGGCAATCTTAGTATTCTCTACCACTTCTTGTCTTGATGGGATATACATCGAGCCATCTATGATTTTTTTGAACATATCGAGCCAAATTCCGTCAAAGTTGGGGAATGTGGTCCATCTGCGTCTCAAATATCCGTCTACAAGAGTCGCATTGAGATTCTTGAAATCCTCAGTCCAGATGAGCTCCGGGCCATCCCATACAGCTCCTCCGTTGACGCATGTCTGCTCCATCACGGTTCCAATGCCGGCAGACCCCGGATAAGGCTTCCCGTCGCCACAGATATCGCTTAATGCTCCATTCCATCCGCAATTGTCATAGCGCACGCCATAATTGTTGGCAAGTCCGGCTACGAACGGACCGAATGTCACGCTTTCATTGTTGTAGAAGCAGCTGCTGGTGGTGTATTTGTAAAGCCACAATATAGCTTCAGGATATGCCTTGCAAGCCCTGAGAAGGTCAGGATTGCGCTTCATCATGCCTACTGGATTCAGTCCATGGCTCCAGATGTTGCCGCAGAAGCTTATAGTCAGGAGGCCTCCATAATTGTGCGACATCTCTACGAGCTTTGCAAAGAGAGCGATGCGCGACTCCTGGGTGCTGCTGCTCTTGTCTCCCGGCTCATCAAAACCCCAGAATTGCTCAGCATAGTTCCATCCAAGGAAGTTGGGATAGGTCTTGAAGAAATATTCAAATGTCTCTAAATCGTCATCCTGAATGTGGGTGTGACCCCCGCTGGCAGGCTGGCAAGTAAACCACATGCCATTGTGCTGGCACACTGATGCCCAAGATTTGTAGGTGCGCACTGCCGAGCGAGGCATCCTGTACATGTTGTCTTTTGTGTCATACCCGCAGGATAGCGAAAGGTTCATACACACATAAGGCTTGATCTCCTCAGGAATCAGATCAATGATTTTCTGAGGGTCTGCTGAATTCCATACATCGATATGGACCATCCAAATAGGATGTTGATTATCGATAGGCCTCCTTTGCTGCGCTGTAAGCGTAAGGCCGAATATCGACAATAGCAAGCAAAATAAGAT